>CAYMLT010000433.1:0-2500 GCA_964391265.1 uncultured archaeon | reverse complement strand
AGGGATATATCGGAAAAATTGAGAAGATTGATGATGGTAAATCAGGTAAATCCAAAGTTGAGCTTCTTGGAAAGATCAATGGATGTGGCGCAATAAAACCACGTTATACTCTTAAAATGGATGAATATGAAAAATGGGAAAAGAGGTACTTGCCTGCGCAAAATTTCGGTATGCTTATTGTGTCGACTTCAAAAGGAGTTATGACTCACCTACGATGCTTATCGGTATCATGGTAATAGCTAATATCATAACAATCATTAGTAATTTGAGCAAATAAGCAGGTTTTTTTGGCTTTAAGATCATAGAGCGAGAAAAAAGACCAGAACACGGGAATTTTGTGAATAATAATTGACTCCCCTGCAAAAAGGTAGGGAATTCTCATAATTCCTATAGCATGCTACACTGTAGTTGACGTTACAGAATAGTTTCTGGGAGGGGCGTGTGTTCTGCAAGAACGAAGAGCATAAGCAATCACAAATGTTTACAGCCGTTGACCAGCTGCCGAAGACGGCGAGAAAGAAGCTGGAAACATCATGGGCATCGGTGTTTTATAAGGAGTTTTTTAGCCGGCTCGATGAGGAAGTATTTTCGGTTCTGTACAGCGATAAAAAATCTCGACCGAACACACCGGTGAATATTCTCGTAGGATTCGAGACGTTGAAATCCGGCTTCGGGTGGAGCGATGAAGAGCTGTATAACCACTTCCTGTTCGATTTGCAGGTACGCTACGCTCTGGGGTTGCGAGACTTTGACGAAGGCTATTTTAACCTGCGGACTCTGTACTATTTTCGCGTTGCGCTTGTCGAATATGAACAGGAACACAAGATTAGCCTGATTCGTCAGGCGACTGAACAGATCACCGATGAGCAAATCCGTGAGTTTCAGGTAAAGACGGGCCTGCAGCGAATGGATTCGACGCAGCTGCAAAGCAACATCCGCAAGATGAGCCGCTTGCAGTTGCTGGTGGAGATTATCCATAGGCTATACCGTACCCTGAGCGAAGAAGACAGGTTCCGGCACGAATCGCTGTTTGGGGCCTATGTCCGGGAGGACTCGCTGCATTATTGCTATCGGGTTACGTATGATGAGGTGGAGGGGCGGTTGCAGCAGATTGGCATTGATCTTGCTGGGATGCTGGATGTACTTGAGCGAACATACGGCCAGGAGCAGTCATATCGGGACGCCGGCCGGATGTTTGGCGAACAGTTCCGCTTAGAAGAAGAGGCAGTGATCATCAAGACCGGCAAGGAACTTAGCGGTTCCACGATGCAATCTCCTTTTGATCTGGAAGCGACCTATCGGAAGAAAGGCGGTGAGTCGGCGCGAGGATACGTGGCGAACATCACCGAAACTTGTGATCCGGACAACGAGTTGCAGCTTGTCACTTCGGTGAGTGTAGAGGCGAATGTAACCGATGACCAGAAGTTGCTTGCCGACGATATTGCTGGCCTGGCCGAACGGACCGACATTGAGGAAGTGGTAACGGATGCCGGATACACAGGTCCCACCGCCTCAGAGGCACTGGATTCACACCAGGTCAAACAGAGAAGCAGTGCGATCAAGGGACGGAAGAAGGAAACGGACAGCCTGGGTCTTGATGAGTTTGACGTAACCCGCGATGGAGATGGAAAGATAACAGAGTTGGTGTGCCCGCAGGGACATTCGGCGGAAGTGCGAGACGGAAGAGTTGGGGGTCGCTACAGTGTGGGATTCGACGGAACGAAGTGTGAAGGCTGTCCGTTACGGGAGCGGTGTCCAGTGAAACGACTCAAGAAGCGGAATGTGTATGTATACCGGTTTAGTGATACAGATTTGAGGGTGGCACAACAACGGCAGCAATTGGCTGAAAGCGGCAAGGAAACGATGAACATACGGGCTTCGATAGAAGCGACGGTACGCAGCATCATCCATCCGTTTGGAGGGCATTTGTGCAAGATGCCGGTACGGGGTAAAGCACGAGTGAGGACGATGGCCGTTTTGAGTGGAGCTATGGTTAACATACGAAGAATCACGCGATACTTGTTTTCGAAAGAGCGAACAGAAGGCGTATTACAGCCGGTATTCACATAAAACGATATAAAATGGCCCCAATAGGAGCCCAAGCAGGTCGATATGCCGGTGAGGATAAGGACACGGGGGCGTATCCGTTGACAACTATCTCCGCATGCCGGCCTTCGGCACGAAATTCATAGCTTTCGAGGATGGCCTTTTTGCAGGGGAGTCATTGATTATTTCTATTTTATTATGATCGTTTTAAGCAAATACGGCCTGTCCGGGACAGTTATAGACAGTTATAGACGATTATTATTAGTTGTCCTGGTCATCCATTGGAACAACCCGGATTTCCGCACCCTTTTTCCGATACACCACTAGCTCGCTTTCCGGGATACCGTCATCCGTAATTATCATGTCGACGGCGTGGAGCTCTTCGTAGGTCATCAGTGAGCTCTTACCGAATTTTTCGGAATCGGTAAGTACATATACGGCTTCGGAATTCCGC
>CAYMLT010000432.1:0-2522 GCA_964391265.1 uncultured archaeon | reverse complement strand
AACCGCATGCTTCGGAACAATCGGAGATGATAGCAATTTCCATGGAATTGATGAGTGGTTGTCAATCAAGAGCTATGAGAGAGTAAAGAACGCGCTAGTCCATTTTGCAGAGATGTGCGAGTAGTGACGGACATACATGATTTGAAAATCGGAGCGCCGGGGCCATTTCTTCCGCCAATGGAGAGTGTTGAGAAGAATGCGGGTACGTTAGATGCACTTGGTTACGATAGTATGGTATTTCCAGACCACTTAGCAGGATTTGTCCCGGAAAGCATCTGGACTCCCGATATCACACCATTAGCATACTTTCAGCAGTCACCCCACACGTACTATGAAATTGGCACGATAATGGCAGCTTGTGCGGTTATGACCGAGCGAATACAATTGATATCTGCTGTTACTGAACCAATACGACGGCATCCAGTTCTCCTTGCCCAGACATTTCTCACCCTCGACCATATCAGTAGGGGAAGAACTGTAATGGGAATAGGTGCAGGGGAAATCGAAAACATTGAACCCTATGGTCTGGATTATTCAAACCAAGTGGGCAAACTGAGAGAGGCACTTGAAATTATCAAACTGGTATGGAGTACTCAAGAACCATTCAGTTATGATGGCAAATATTGGAAGATGAAGGATGCCGTAATGTCACTGAGACCTGCAGTTCAAGATACACCTCCACCTATCTGGATTGCCGCTCTTGGTCCGAAAATGCTCAAGCTGACAGCAGAATTTGGAGATGGATGGATTCCTACTCTGTTGCAACCGAAGGATTACGGCGAGAAGCTGCAGACAATTCAAATGCATAGAAAGAAACTAGACCAGACAGGGCCATTCACGGCAGCCCTATGGAACTGGGTATTGCTGGATGATGATATTTCAGAGTGCGAGCGGATGATGCGGGAACCCATCGCCAAGGCTTTCGCATTGCTCTACCCATCTTCAGAGTGGAAACGACTTGGATTTAAACATCCCTTTGGTGAAGAGTTCTATTCACTCAGAGATTACATTCCAATGAGGTATGACAGAGAAACCACTCTGAAAGCAATGGACCAAGTCCCCGATGAAATTCTCAGAGAATTTTACATGTTGGGGGATGCTGAGTCTATCATCAAACAACTTGAGAAATATACTGAAGTGGGTCTCGAGCATATTGTGCTATGGAATGTTTCGCCGATGATGAATCTCGAAAAGTCGCGTGAATCGTACAGGATAATGAAGGAAATACTTCAGTACGTGAAGCAAGAATAGGAGACTCTTGAATATGCCAAAGGATAAACTAATTCTCGTTACTCAGAACGAGCACAAACTGAAAGAACTAACGCCGCTTTTCGCGGAGTATGGAGTAGAGTTAGCAACAACAACAATTCCAAAATTGGAAATCAGATCAAATGATGTTGAACGTGTTGCTCTTGAAGCAGCTAAGATTGGTTTCTTTGAAGCAAAACAACCTGTAGTTCTTGATGACACCGGACTCTATATCGATGCATTAGAAGGATTTCCTATGTCCTATGCGGCATTTGTCCTGAAGACCTTGGGAACAAAAGGTATCCTAAAACTGATGGGGAAAATAAAGGATAGGAAGGCAAGATTTGTCACTGCGGTGGGCTTCTCTGACGGAGAAACCCTCGCAACTTTCAAGGGAGTTATGGAAGGCTCAATCGCAGAGAAGGAAGAAGGCGAAGAGGGGTTTGGCTATGATCCGATATTCATTCCAGAAGGGGAATCGAGAACATACGCTCAATTGAGTTTCGAAGAGAAAGTGAAGATATCCCACAGAACCAGGGCATTCAGAGCTTTTCTTGATTGGTACACGACAGGCCGTTGACAAGCCTTAAGACAGAAAGATATCCCCACTGGGAGTGGTGGTAAACCGTGTCCGTCAGTGAAGGTACGCTAAAAGCGCTAAAGGAGCTAGGTCTCACAGAGTACGAGGTACAAGCCTACGTGGTTCTTGTTGATGGAGGTCAGATGTCTGCCACTGATATTAGCTCAAAATCAGGAGTACCATTTTCTCGAGTGTATGATGTGCTAGGTAGATTGGAAGATAAGGGATTCATCCAGATACAAAAGGGGGGCAGACCCACAATGTATACGGGGAAGGCTCCAACAGAAGTGGTTCACCTTGTGCGACTGGCATTGGAAGAGAAGATAGAGAAATCAAGTAAGATTGTTGTGGAGGAGCTACAACCACGGTTCGAGAGAGAAACGCAAGCCACCACAAGAGATGTCTGGCTGCTTCATGGAAGACCAAATATAATCGCAAAGAGTCTCGAGATGATTTCGGGTGCAAGGGAAGAGATACTACTCAATCTCCCTAGTCTTGATATGAGCTTGATTGCTGACGACGAAGATACAGAGGACCTTACCGACATCATAGAATCGGTTTTACAACACAGAGTTGCAAAGATATCCATTCTGACTTCAGCTGTTCCGGATAATCTGAAGGATATGATTCCTGAAGGCATTGAGATACGGTGCAGAGATAGCTATGGGGCAGGTCTCGTTGTTGATAGACGTGA
>CAYMLT010000431.1:0-2522 GCA_964391265.1 uncultured archaeon | reverse complement strand
TTACACTCTTTCCTTCCGCATCAACCAGCCCGGGCTTCAATCTTATTTCCAATCTTGCAGGCATAGCATTTTCCGTATAGTCTGTAAGGTTTGAATAATTCATGCCTTATAAAGAGGCTATGGCTGTTTCTGAAAGACGATATCTCAAAAGAAATTCCACTGGGCTCTGCAGTGATCAAATATTTGGAGTTTATCCCTCTAAGCCCATAGAAGATTGCACCTTTCCTTGTAAACACCAAATATTTGACCACATGTTCATGAGCTTATAGATATCGTCTTGAAGAAATTGGCATAGCTGGATTATAAGGTTTTACAAAGATCTCCGTCTATTTGCAATTATCTATTGAGCCCTTAATGTATTTGATTTGAATGATAAGTCAATGAGAATTTACACTCCGAGGTTGTTGTTATTGTAAATACTTGGGCGTATAGACTGTTAGCTCTCTTTAGTCTTCAGTCTGAATATCCTGATAGCTAATTATTTATTTACATAAAAATATTTTTCTATAAAAATATGTGTAGCAAAATAATTAGTATCGATCATAGGAGGTGATTGTATGGAAATATATCTCATGCAGCATGGTCCTGCCCTCCTTAAAGAGCAGGATCCGGAGGAAGGCTTGAGCCCCGATGGAAAAGCAAGAATTCATTGGAGCGGTAAGGCCCTTAAAAAAATGGGAATCAGTTTTGATGTAATACTTTCAAGCCCCAAGAAAAGATCCAAACAGACGGCAACCATCATAGCCGAGGAAATAGGAATTCCTCCTGAAAATATCATAGAAACAGAAAAAGTTAAGGCCATGACACCTGCAGAAGAAACAGTAAAAACCCTTTCCGAATTATCAGACAAAAAAAGAATTCTCATAGCCGGACATCTCCCCTCCGTTTCCGAGATCGCATCATCCTTGTTGACAGAAGGTTCAAAGGCAAACATAAAATTTGAGAATGGGGGGTGTTGCAGAATCGATGTGGACGATCTTCCCACACACTCAGGTCGTCTTAGATGGTATATAACACCGGATCAATTAAAATTAATTGCTTCATAAACTCCAAACACAATTTATGTTTTGTTAATTCCCGGATGCCTTATTAATTTAATCAAATAATTCTGGCTTTGAATAATTCATATATTTTTAAAGAGGGTGGTAGGGGTTGTTAGGTCTTGCAAAGATATCAATTCGGCTACGCCAATCTTCAAGTTCACCAAACCTAGTAAAACAATAAAACATATTTTAGTTGTTCTTCCTCCTTCAAGGCCATATCCTTATCGTTTATTGCACGGTATATTTTTATTAGTTTTTTCCTGACCCTTGTCTGGCCGGAGTTTATTTGAAGAGATTTTCTATACTCCGATATCGCCTTTTCGACCTGGGGCTTTGCCTGAGCCATCATCATATCGCCCTTAATCTCGTGCTTGGAAGCAACGGCAAATGAATTATCCGGAATTTTATCTATATGAGCACTAGCCTTTTCGACTTCTCCTTTAACAAAATATTTTCCGGACAGAACAAGGTCTGCAAAAACGGAGAACGACTTGTTCATTTCAGAGGACATTTCCCAATACTTAATGGCCTGATCTTCCAATCCCTTTGAATCCAGTATGATGGCATGGGTATTATAATAACCTGACAAGTCATCAGTGCCCTTAATTGGAAGAAATTCAATGACAAAAAAAACTATGGCTACAATTGAATAGACGGCAACCATTTTGAACCGTTTATCCTTGATATAGAAATAGAGGTAATATATCCCCGCAACCGCAAAGGGTATCATGATAACCAACAGCGGCATCCGGTATCTTGTATTAGTGTAAAACGCTATCAGGGTCACTCCATATGAGAGGAAAATTGCGCTCAAGGCCGTGAATTTTGCAGACTTAAAAATATTTACCGCCATTCCAGCCATACCCAACGGAAGAATTAGCCAGATACTCAGGAATGGAAACTTGAAGAACTTTACGTAATCACTTATAAAACCTATATGATAGTGATCACCTGCCTCAAACCGGTTAAAAAGAGCCAGTGTCTTTTGCCCTAATTTTCGGGCAAAGGCCATAGGATGTTCCAAGGCAATTTTAAAAACTTCCCTGCTCCAGTAAGATGAAGCCTCCTGAGGAGTTAATTTATTTCCAGACCTTCTGCTTGCCTCTACAGTAAAGTGAACACCCTGCTTGGAGGGAGAAGGTGATGCAAAGGGTACAGGCCGGAAGTATGGATAGGGATTCCGGAGATTGTTTCCCAGATAAAGATTAAACCCGGCTTGAGAACTGGTAAGCGCAAATTCACCCGCAACCCTATAATTCCTGATTATAAAAGGAGACAGAGACAGAGTCAGCCCGACAATATATATCAAAAGAGTAAAGGATGTGGTTTTTATGTATGCCTTTTGTTCGCGATTTATACTTAGAAGTATGCCCAGCAATACAACAGGAATAATAATTCCGTAATTCCCCCGCACATTCAGCATAAGGCCTCCGACTATGCCAAGAAAAAGGGTCTTGATCATTGAATGGTCATTAAGAA
>CAYMLT010000430.1:0-2527 GCA_964391265.1 uncultured archaeon | reverse complement strand
GGACTTCAAGCAACGGAGGTCTTCGGCGCAGCAACCACGGCGGCATTCCGACGTGCGTACGCCGCGGCAAGGGAGCAGGGCGAAGACGAGTGGTGCTACCCGGACTCTGCCGTAGCGTCCGCCGAGTGGAAGGTGAGGCGCCTGTCGGCGGAGGGCTCCCGGAGCAGCGCCTTCGAGGGCAGGTGGCTTCTCGCGGGGCAGGTCACGAGCGCGAACTACGGCTGTGGTTCATACCGGGAGTTCGACGTTGACATCCCGATACTGCGATCGGTTTCGGGATCCTATCCCCTTCTCATCTCTCCCGCCGCAGTCCGGGCGCAGTGGCGGGATGCCTTGGACGCATTCTCGTCGGGCGACGGTCGCCTCCTGGTCATCGTTGGCCTCTCGAAGATCCATGTGGCTCGCGTCACGGCCGGCTCGCCGCAAGACGCGGAAGCCGCTGGGCTCGCATTGCCGGAAGGGTATCGCGTGAGGGAGGTCGTGATGGCCCAATGGGCACAGGGTCGCTATGTCAAGGCGTGGCGCGAGGTCGTGAACGCTGAGCGTCACCTGACACGCAGATGAGCCCGCCGAAGCACGCCCAACGCCCACAGCTCCGCAGATTGTCTGCGGGTTCAGCGGACAGAGCCGTGGGTGGCCCTGAACGGTGGTGAAGGCATGGGACTGTGCCTGTACGTGTTCGATCGCGATTCGGGAGGTGACGAGGATCCCGAGGAACTGGCCGACTGCGATGTTGGCCACTACAGCGACTTCGGCTGCTTCCGAGATACGATAGCTCGTCACCTCGACGCCGGGCGGTACCCGATCCTCATGTTGCACTCGGACTGTGATGGTGAATGGACGTTGGCCGAGATCCCACAGTTGGAGCGCGAACTCAGCGAAATTGCCAACGCCTTCCGGCACCTTCCACCGGAGGAACCGCAAGGAGCCTTCGAGCATACTGCGGAGTACCGACGGGATCCCCAGTCCCTGTACGAGTGCTTCCATGAGGTCAATGGCGAGGACCTATTCGAGGCGTTGCTCGCTCTCTGCGCGGCTGCGAAAGGGCACCGACGGCCGATCACCTTCATGTAGGAGCCACCGAGATGAGGGGCGGTCTCCGAGGAGATCACCTTGCCGCCGACCAAGCAGTCGCCGCAGGAACTCCGAGAGAGCCCGAGCTGGGTGCCCTCCGCCAGGAGGGATTCGTGATTCGCGGCTTCCTGGCGAACGCCAACGTAGGTCGTACCTTGAGAGGATGATCCCGTGCAGGCTGTGACGGCGCTCGTCCTTGTGTTGGCCAACTCGAGTCCCTGGACGTTCGCGACGTCGCAAGGGCGGCTCGAGCTCAGTTGGTCGGACACGACGCCTGCCAGCCTGGCTGTGGCCGGCCCCCCGGGGGCACCCACCAGCATCCGCCTCGACTCGGACACCTTTGACGTCGGCGCTATCGACCTTCATCTCTCCGGCTTGCCCGATCCGCTGGTTGTCGTCGTGGCTGCGGCGAGCCGCGCGGACACTACTCTGCTTGAGTACATCTTGCTTGCCGTGGTGGATGGCCGCCTCCAAGAGGTGATGCCAGAGCACCTCACGGTACGGGCCGATGAGGCCGTCTACATTGATCCGTCTCCGCAGGCCGCCAGCGTCATGACGGCAGTTGAGCGGGATGAAGACGACGGCATCCCGTGCATTTGCTGGCCGCATCGCGCCACCATCACCAAGTCCGCTTGGGACGGCCGTGGCTTCAGCCGCTTGCTGCGGACGAGCACAACAAAGACCTACCCTTCCGCCGAGGCGGCAGCCCATGCAGCGTGCATCCGAGGCAACCGGATCGACTGAAGTGGGGCGCGGGCGGCGGCCAAGGCCGTGCAGGAGAGACGGGTTGCTCGCACCGCACAGGCACCCACCGGAGCTTCTGTTGCCGATGCCGGACCGCGAGCGGCCCCCTCAGCCCGCACAAGGGGGCCCGCTCGGGGAGCGGGGGCATGCCGCAGGACCGGCCTGCCAAGGTGGAAGGCGCAGTGATGCGGTACCTGCGCGAGACGGAGCTCTTCTGCACGCTAGAGTGGGCGTGTCCGCGATGGGTGGCGTCGTGCGAGAGTCCGGCCTCTCCATCGGGGAGTTCAAGAAGCTCCTGTAGCGGGGGGCGGGCGAACCATGGCATGAGCCAGACGAGAGGTGACTCCCTTGCGGGTGGGTCCGCTTCACGGGCCGGCTTCGTTCCCCGGTGGACACCCAAAACCGGCCACTGATGGACACCTGAAAGCCGGCCACCACGAGGTGTAGGCGTTCGAGACGTTGACGAGGCGGTGGACGACGTGATCCATCGCCGGGATGAGCACGTCTTGAGCGACGACAAGAGACAGCAGGTAGTGGCGCTGGGGCGACTGGGGTGGTCGCTCCGGCGGATCGAAGAGAGCACGGGCGTCCGCCGGGAGACGGCGGGCGCGTACTTGAAGGCGGCGGGAATCCGAGTCCGCCGCCGTGGCGGCCGGCCACGGGTCTGGCCGCCAAAACCGGCCACCACGACAGGGGTGTCCACCGACCC
>CAYMLT010000429.1:0-2529 GCA_964391265.1 uncultured archaeon | reverse complement strand
CCCTTGTTTATCAACCACAATATCAAATTCCATTGGATACGCCAGAACTATTTGAAAAAGCAGGCGACAGTCTTACTCTTGATATCACAGACCTTGCTATTCCTGATATTGATGCAACTAATAACCAGTACAAATGGTGGCAGGATGGATTGTCCATTACTTCCTTTAGTTCTTCTCCCGAATTAAAGATCGATTCTCTGATGAGTTCATCAGAAAGCTTTTACCATTGTTCCATGACGAATTCTGATTTCCCATTACTCACAATAAATACCGACTCTGTTTTTTTATGGATTAAAGACGTCCCGACTGATATCTCCCTTTCTCCTTCATCCGTAGATGAGAACCTGCCATCGGGAACAAGGATCGGTATGTTTACCGTTACAGATGCTGATCAGACTGATGGACATACATTCAGTTTTGCAGTGGGAAACGGCATTGACGACGCAGATAATGATCAATTCATACTGGCAGGACTTGAACTTTTAATAGATACTATACCTGATTATGAATCTCAAAGTGAATATAAGATCAGAGTCAGAGCAACCGATAATGACACCAATTATATTGAGAAGGCATTTACCATATTGGTAAATGATATTGCTGAAGAAATAGATACAACAGGAGTAGACACTATCACCGGATTGCATAGTATATCATTTGATGAAACATTTGTTTACCCGAATCCTGCCTACGATTACATTATGCTGAAAATGCCTGAAGAAATTTCTGAATTTGGAATTAAACTTTTCGATGCAAGAGGCAGACTCCTATTGCAGGATAAAATTTATACGAACAGTAAAATTAACCTGGCTGCATATCCTGCCGGTATTTATTTTCTGCACATGAAATATGACAGTCGGCATTTTGTGAACAAGATTGTAAAAAAATAGGATATTGGCAACAAACTAAAAGATTCAAGCATGAAAAAGCATACACTTTTTATCCTCCTGTTTTTCGGCATTTCAATGACTAATGCACAAGTATCTGTGAGCGATTCCCTGGCATTGGTAGCTCTCTATAACAGCACAGATGGAGCACACTGGGCTAATAATACAAACTGGTTACAAACAGGCAAACCGGTTTCTACCTGGTATGGGATAGATGTTAGCGGAGGTCGAGTAACTAAGATTTCTCTGGATGGGAATGATCTTAAGGGCCATATACCTCCTGAAATCGGAAATTTAACAAATTTATCCCATCTTGACCTATGCACCTCTGTTTTAGCTTCAACTCATTTAACCGGAAATATTCCTGCCGCGATAGAAAATCTCACAAACTTAAAAGTACTTATTCTTCACTGGCAGCAACTTGAAGGTTCCTTGCCTCCTGGAATAGTCAATTTGGTAAATCTGGAATTTCTTGACATTGGAGAGAATAGACTTACAGGTACTATTCCGTACGGAATAGGTAACCTGACCAAACTGCAGAGCTTAGATTTTTTGAATAATCAACTGACAGGTATGATTCCTCCTGAAATAGGAAATTTGTCTGATCTCTTCTATATTAGACTAGCCGGCAATAACTTGGAAGGACCTATTCCGGCAGAGATTGGAAATTTAAGCAACCTACAGTACCTCATTCTGGGTAGTAATGAGTTGACAGGGCCAATACCGGCAGAAATAGGAAATTTGGACGAATTACTAGAATTCAAGGCCTTTCATAACCATTTAACCGGCGAAATACCCAGTGAAATTGGGAATGCTGATAAATTGGAATGGATCGGGCTTGCTTACAATGAATTAACCGGTACCATTCCGGAAGAGATATGTAACCTGAGTAATTTGGGCTTATTATCTGTGGATTATAATTACTTAACGGGACCCATACCTTCTGGTTTAAATACAATGCCTCCTCTATACAGTATAGTTCTTAGAGAAAACAATTTTACATTTAAGGACCTTGAAATACTTACGGCAACTACTCTTTCAAATACGGGTTACGCTCCTCAGAATCAAATACCTCTTACTACTGAATATATTATTAAGAATGATGGCGATGATTTAACTATAGATATTACTGAGATAGCAAGTTTTGAAGTATCAGCGACCAATAACCAATATCAGTGGTGGAAAGATGGTACAGCCATTACTTCATATAGTAGTTCTCCCCAATTGAGTCTGAGTTCTTTAGATAATGCTTCTATGGGATACTACCATTGTACAATGACCAACTCTGATTTTCCATTCCTGACTCTCACAACCGACTCGATATACCTTTTGATGAATGCTCCTACGGATATCATGCTTTCTCCATTATTCGTCGATGAGAATGTTCCTCCAGGCACATTGGTAGGCGTTTTTACTACAGTCGATTTTGATCAGACTGAAGGACATATCTATGATTTTGCCCAGGGCGATGGTATTGATGATGCAGACAACCACCTTTTTATGCTGAATGGAACTGAGCTCATCATAGATACTATACCAGATTTTGAATCAAAATCTCAATACAAGATACGAGTGCGTGTCACCGATAATGACTTAAAATATATCGAAAAAGCATTCACCATTTCGATAAATGATCTTCCTG
>CAYMLT010000428.1:0-2531 GCA_964391265.1 uncultured archaeon | reverse complement strand
TGAATTCGAGAAAGCAAAAAAGGAGAACAAACCCATATTCCTCTCTATAGGTTATTCAGCATGTCACTGGTGTCACGTCATGGCCCACGAGTCATTTGAAGATGAAGAAGTGGCACGATTGATGAACAAAGCTTTTGTCAATATTAAGGTCGATAGAGAAGAAAGACCAGATATTGACAAAACCTACATGCAGGTAGCTCAGATGATGACTGGTAGAGGAGGATGGCCTTTAACTATTATCATGACCCCTGACAAGAAACCATTCTATGCAGCGACGTACATTCCAAAAAAAATGCGCCATAATATGCCAGGAATGCTGGAGCTTATTCCAAGACTTGATGAGCTGTGGAGAACAGATCAAGATAATATCACAGATGTAACAAAGAGGGTTATGAACGCTCTTTCGTCTGCAACAGAAGCATCTGCTAAGCGCAACCTCGATAGAGATGATATAGAGAACGCGTTTTCCTCCTATTCTGAAAGATTTGATGAGCGAAAAGGGGGCTTTGGGAAGGCTCCTAAGTTTCCATCTCCTCACAATTTGCTGTTCCTGTTGAGATATTGGAAAAGAACGGGAGACAAATGGGCCCTTCATATGGTAGAAAAGACACTAACAGAAATGAGGATAGGGGGCGTATACGACCAAATAGGATTCGGGTTCCACAGATATTCAACAGATGAAAAATGGCTCTTACCTCACTTTGAGAAAATGCTTTACGATCAAGCAATGCTAATCATGGCGTTTAGCGAAGCTTATTCAGCAACGACGAAGAAGGAATATGCAGATACTGTAAGAGAAACCATCGAGTACCTCAAGAGAGACCTGATGAGCCATGAGGGAGGATTTTATTCTGCAGAGGATGCGGATAGTGAAGGAGAGGAAGGAAAATTCTATGTCTGGACGCTAGATGAGGTTAAGTCTTTTCTAAGTCCTGAGCAAGCAAAACTAGTTGCTGAGGTTTTCAATATCAAAGACGATGGCAATTTTAGAGACGAGGCGACAGGCGAGAAAGTGGCCAATAACATTCCCCATATGATTCAACCACTAAACAAGATAGCTCACACATTGAATATCCCCCTAAATGAATTAGAAAGCAAATTGGATTCATCTCGTAACATTCTGTTGAAAAAGAGAGGAGAAAGAATACGGCCGCATTTGGATGACAAGATACTAACGGATTGGAATGGATTACTCGTCGCTGCGTTGGCTAAGGCATCTCGAGCACTGCGTTGCCCGGAGTATCTCGAATTAGCCGAAGGTATTGTCAAATTCATCTTGGAGAAGATGAGAGATGATGATGGCAGTCTACTCCATAGATATAGAGAAGGAGAAGCGGCAATTCATGGATTTCTTGACGATTACGTATTTTTAACGTGGGGTTTACTTGAGCTTTATCATGCCACATTCAAAACACACCATCTTGAACAAGCAATTGAGTTCACAGAGATTATTCTTGGCAAATTCAGAGACAATGAACATGGAGGTTTCTTCTTCACCAGCAAGGAATCAGAGGAATTGTTGCAAAGGCAGATGGATGCCTATGATGGAGCGATACCTTCAGGGAATTCAATTGCGATGTATAACCTAGTAAGAATAGGTAGAATGATAGGCAATCCGAAGTATGAGGAATATGCTGACAGAGTGGGATCGAGGTTTTCGGAGAGCATCAGCACAAGCATGGGTGGATTCTCAATGTTGCTCTCGGCATTAGATTATGCGATAGGGCCAACATACGAAGTTGTAATTGCTGGAACACCTGAAGATGAAGATACGATTAGAATGGTCACAGCGCTAAATGAGCATTATTTGCCCAATGTAACTACACTCCTCAGAGGTACAGAACAACAGAAGGCGAAACTCTCTGAAATCGCACCATATACAAGATATCACGAACCCATCAAAGGCATGGCAACAGCGCATGTTTGTGTGGAACAAAACTGCAAATTGCCTACAACGGATGCAGAGAAGATGTTGGAGTTATTGGATGTATTCAGTTAGTTTGTGGCGCCTTCCCATAGCCTTATTTTGTTGTTAGAATGGCTCCCAATCTAACAGACAAAATCACATTCGGGAGATATCATACCTCATGTTCTTGAAATTGTCACATCCAGCGTTACCTCTTGTTTTTCTATTTGTGATTCTCTTTTCTATGACAGCACAGCCAGCATTCACAGTAGTGAATCCTGAGGTGTACGGTCAAACAAATGTGGTATTATCTCAGTCAGATGAGTATCAAGTGTATCATAGTAGTACCATTGAGTCAATCCGGATTGTCGAGTATGATTCTCTATCGGACGCACTTAATGCAATAAACACCGGAACTGCAGACATGCTAGGTCATGAAATTAATAGAACAGATTACTCATTGTTAGATGGTTACAGCAACATAGAGCAGCAATGGGCGTATGATAATGGTGCTATGCTCCTAAGTCTTGATGCTAGTTATTATCCGCTGGATAATTATCATCTTAGAAGAGCGATTGCGTATGCCGTTGACAAAAACGAGATTGCAGAAACAATCATGGACGAC
>CAYMLT010000427.1:0-2537 GCA_964391265.1 uncultured archaeon | reverse complement strand
GCTGGAATCCAGTAGTGACAATAACAGTACCCACATTGTATTTCTTGGAATTCTTCAATCCTTGAATGGCAATTGATGCCTCAAAGTTTCCAACATATCCCTCAAAATTATCAATGTGTGCACCGGTATGTACCTTGATCTTCTTGTGCTTGGTTACACGTTCAATCAGAGGAGCTAGCACTTCCTTCCCCGATTTTTCACCAGGGAACATATGTGACCACTTTCTGACGTTGCCACCAAGTTCAGAGTCCCGGTCAATGAGAATTACTTCAAATCCACGGTCTGCAACATCAAGTGCCGCACGGATACCAGCGATACCGCCACCAACAACAAGGGTGCGTGGAGTTATATCTACCATTTTGATTGGCAAAGCATCTAACACAGCCGCTCGCGCAACAGACATTCGAACTAAGTCTATAGATTTCTCAGTAGCTTCTTCAGGCATTCTTGTGTGACACCAAGAAACATGCTCCCGTAGGTTGACCTGGTCATACAGATAGCGGTTAAGACCGGCCTCTTCGACGACACGTCTGAATGTTGGTTCATGCATTCTCGGTGAGCAGCTTGCGACGACAACCCGGTTGAGATCATATTCTGCAATTGCTTGACGGATTGACTCCTGTCCTGCATCCGAACATGTAAACATCTCGTGAGTTGAGAATACCACATGGGGAAGCTTCCTTGCCTCGGCTGCAACTTTTTCCACATCAACAACTCCGGCAATATTGTGTCCGCAGTGGCAGACAAATACACCAATACGAGGAGTTGCTTCGACCTCTGGGGTCGGCGCTACCGTTGATTCGTCACTCATGTACTCACCCCACAGCAATCAATAATTGAATGCGGGTCTATCTTATTCAAATCGATTCCAAGCACTTCCTCTTTCAGACCAAGAGCAGGTCCTAGAAACTGCGGTATTGGAATGACTGGGATTTTCTTCCTATTTCCAGCTTTATCACCGAATTGTACCTGAGTCAATTGAATGTCGCAGAATACACAGGCTGTTACAATTCCATCGGCTCCTGCATTAGAAATATTATCTATCTTGTCAAGACCAATAGAGCTGGCAACATCCTCGTCCATAGCCAGCATAGGCCCACCACAGCATCGTGTTTTTCCTGGATAATCTACTGCGGTTCCTCCGACTGCTTCGACAAGTCGATCTAGGATGGTGGGATTCTCAGGATCGTCCACTTGAACAATCTCGTAGGGTCTTGTAACATGGCAGCCGTAATGAGCCGCAATTTTCACATCCTTGTAAGGATTGACAACTGCCCGTTCGATTGCATCAAAGCCGATATCTTCTGCAAGAACTTGGAGCAAATGACGCACTCGTATTTTTCCAGTATACTTCAGACCGTCCTCAGCAAGAATCGAGTTTACCTCGTCCCTTGCTCGGATATCAGTATCCAAAAGATGCTTAGTAGTTTTCAGAGAGCCTGAGCAGGCGCCACACAGGGCAATGATGTCATGGCCCTCTCTTTCTGCCAAAGCAAGAATTCTTCCACTCATTGCAGCAAAAGCCATTTTGTCTAGTGACTCAATGTATTGAGCACCACAGCAATTTGCATCATTCATTTCTATGAGATTGACTCCTAGCTTCCTGAGCACCGCAATCGTTGCTGCTTCATAAGCAGGTAATCTTACTGGAGTAGTGCATCCTCTGTATAGCATCAGATCCATCATTTCTTCGCCTCCTCTTTCTTATCACCCTTGAAGTATTTCTTCCGGATGCGTTCCGTGAACTCCTCATTCATGATAATCTTGGGATTTAGTCCAAGGTCTTCTCTTTCATCTTCAGTGAAATCTGAATATGCATCTTTCAATAGCCAGCCATCTTCTAAAACAGTCTTGACTGCCTGTCTGAATACGTTTGGAACATGACCATCTCTGGCTGCGATTATTCGAACAGCATGGAAGATTTCTGCAGGGCTTACACCTTCCTGACATCTTTCCTCACACATTCTACACGACATGCAATACCATGACTCTTCACTCTGAAGGGCCTCATCACGGTTCCCAAGAATTATATTCTGGATGAAACGGCGGGGACGGTACGTATCTGTTGCCCTTGCCACAACACAGCTGGCAGTGCATAAACCACACTGAATACACTGATTGATTGCTTTCCCTCCCTCGACCTCACCGACCTCTTTAGCAAAGTCAGATGAGGGAGTATGGGATGTGTTAGTTTTTCCTTTTGTCGACATGATTTACACCTACCTTGAGTGCTTGGCCTCAACCTCAGGTTCCGATGACACTGTGCTTTCTGGAGCGATTTTTCCCGCCTCGATCATATCACTAAGAATGATCGAAGCTCGCATTGCAGCCGCACTTCCTGCCGATACGGAGTCAGGAATGTCTTTAGGACCGTCAGCGCACCCACATACAAAGACACCATCCTTACTAGTATCAACAGGCTCAATTATCTGGTCACGAACGTCGATGTAGCCTTCCTCAGATAGGTCAATGCCAAGTTCTTCGGCAAACGCGGCCATATCCTCATTTGGAATGAGTCCGGGACTAATCACCAACAG
>CAYMLT010000426.1:0-2560 GCA_964391265.1 uncultured archaeon | reverse complement strand
CATTGTTGCAGAAGACGGTGAAACCGGCCTTCATTTTGCCGACCATTACCGTCCCAGTGCAATTATTCTGGATATCGGCCTGCCGGGAATCGATGGTTGGAATGTTATGGAACGGCTGAAAAACAATCTTAACACCCGCCATATCCCGGTGCACTTCATGTCTGCATCCGATGAAACGTCCCAGGCCATGAAAATGGGCGCCATTGGCTATCTGGTCAAGCCCGTAAATATTGAAATGATTGATAAGGCCCTGAACGACATTGAAAATATGATCAAAAAACAGGTGAAAAAATTGCTGATTGTGGAAGATGACGAGCACCAGAGAAAAGCGATCCTTGAACTTGTCAAAGGATCGGATATTGAAATCTCGGAAGCCGGATCGGGCCAGGAGGCTTACGAATGTTTAAAGTCCGAGTCTTTTGATTGCGTCATCCTTGATCTTGCCCTTCCGGATACAACCGGATCTGAATTTCTGGAAAAAATTAAAATGGACAAAACCATCGGTTACGTCCCGATTATTATATACACGTCCAGGGATCTTTCCAAGAAAGAAGAAACCAAGTTGAAGCATTACGCCCAAAGTATTATCGTCAAGGGCGTCAAAAAATCGAACGAAAGACTGCTGGATGAAACGTCCCTTTTTCTCCATAGTCTTGAAACCCATATGCCCGAGGATAAACGAAAGATTATCAGGATGATTCATGACAAGGACAGCCTTTTTGAAAATAAAAAAATACTTCTGGTTGACGATGATATGCGAAACCTGTTCGCACTGACAAACGTCCTTGAGCAAAAAGGCGTCCGGGTCATTGTAGCAAAAAACGGCAAAGAGGGCCTGGAGCGACTTAATGATCATCCGGATGTCGATCTGATTCTGATGGATATTATGATGCCCGAAATGGATGGCTATGAGGCCATGGGGAAAATCAGGCAAAAACAGCAATGGGCCGATTTGCCGATTATCGCCCTCACTGCCAAGGCCATGAAGGGAGACAGGAATAAATGCATACAGGCCGGCGCCAATGATTACCTGTCCAAACCAATTGATCCGGACAAACTGCTGTCACTTTTAAGGGTTTGGTTATATGAGAAAAATATGACACAAGCCTTGGAAAGATTAAATTAAATAGGAACCAGGTGACACCAATAAAACAAAAAATTCTGCTGGTTGACGACAGACCCGAGAACCTTGTCGCTCTGGAAGCGTTGCTTGAAGGTGACAATTTGGATATCATCAAGGCAACGACCGGAATGCAAGCTCTGGGACTGGTCCTGGAGCATGACTTTGCCCTGGTTCTGATGGATGTGCAGATGCCGGAAATGGACGGCTTTGAAACCGCAAAACTGATGCGTGGTTCAAAAAGATCCAAACATATCCCCATCATTTTTGTTACAGCCATCAATAAAGAGGAGCAACACGTATTCAAGGGTTATGAAAGCGGCGCTGTCGATTACCTGTTTAAGCCCTTAAATCCTGAAATAATAAAAAGCAAAGTCAGGGTCTTTCTCGATCTTGATCGCCAGAAGAAACTTTTGGAAAAACAGGCAGAGGATCTTGAATTGGCAATTGCCAAGGCTAAAGAAATGGCCGCTCAAGCCGATATGGCCAATAAAGCCAAGGGCGAATTCCTTTCCAACATGAGTCATGAAATCCGCACACCCTTAAATGCCGTGATCGGCATGACCGGCCTTTTGCTTGAAACCGACATAACCGCCGAGCAGCGCGATTACGCTGAAACCGTACGCACCAGCAGTGACGCCCTGCTCAGATTAATCAACGATATTTTGGATTTTTCCAAAATGGAAGCTGGCAAGCTGGATCTTGAGGTTATTGATTTCGACCTTCGAACAACGATGGAAGATGTCGCCGACATGCTGGCCCCCAGGGCCCATGACAATGGTTTGGAATTTGTCTGTATGTTTCATCCTGAGGTTCCTGCCCGCCTGCAGGGGGACCCGGGACGACTGCGCCAAATCCTGCTGAACCTGACGGGGAACGCCGTCAAGTTCACCAAGCAGGGCGAGGTTGTTGTTCGTGCGACCTTAAATTCAGAAACCACAACCCGGGCGGCAATCCGGTTTGAAGTCATGGATACGGGTATCGGCATCCCCAAAGATCGCCAGACCCATATTTTTGAGTCTTTTTCCCAGGTGGACGCCTCAACCACCCGCCAATACGGCGGAACCGGTCTCGGTCTAACCATTTCCAAAAAACTGGTGGAAATGATGGGGGGCCAAATCGGGCTTGAAAGCGAATCGGAAAAGGGCTCGACTTTCTGGTTCACGGCAACGTTCGAAAAACAACCGGACGGCCAGGATGCCTCCCTGATACTTCCGGCCGATATTAAAGGAAAACGGATCCTGGTGATTGACGACAATGCAACCAGCCTCAAATTCTTATGTGCCAGCTTGAAGTCATGGGGCTGCCACTATCACTCGGCAACAGATCCTGAACAAGGATTATCACTGCTGCACCGGTCTTTGAAAATCGGCACGCCATATCATTTGGTCCTGACAGACCATATGATGCCGGAAATGGACGGTGAAGCCCTTGGACGCG
>CAYMLT010000425.1:0-2601 GCA_964391265.1 uncultured archaeon | reverse complement strand
AAATACATGCTGGGGCCTATGGGCCCACTTTTTAATTTAAACTTAGGGGCGTCCGAATGATCAAGGAGCAAAGAAACAACCGGTTTTTAACATACCTTGCCGGGCGCATTCTCAAACACAATGGCTTGTATCAATTATGTTGAAGATGAACGACTCAGGAAAAGCTCTGAAAATAAATCTGAAAGATAACGTTGCCACTGCCTTGGGCGAAATCGCCATGGGAGCAGAAGCGGATGTCATGTCGGAAGACGGAAGCCTGGACAGGGTCAAAGCCCTCGACCGTATACCCATAGCCCATAAAATCGCTCTGACTGAGATTGCCGTCGGAGAAAATATCATCAAATACGGTGAATCGATCGGAGCGGCAACCCGTGATATTCATCCGGGCGAGCATGTTCATGTCGACAATGTCAAAAGTCTGAGGGCAAGAAGCTAATGCAAACCTTTTGGGGATACGAAAGAAAAGACGACAATTGCGTCGGAACCAGAAATTACGTGGCCGTCATACCCACGGTATTTTGCGCCAACGAGGTCGCGCAAGCCATCGGCCAAAAGCACCCTCTCTGCCGTCCCCTGTTGCACAACAAAGGGTGCGGACAATTACAGCCGGATAAAGACGTTGTTACCCGAACCCTAGTAGGCCTGGGCCTTAACCCCAATGTCGGCGGCGTCATTTTAGTGGGTCTGGGTTGTGAGGGTGTCTCCCCGGACACTGTTTATAAAGGCATTGCCGATCGAAACAGGTGGGTGGAAAAAATCATCATTCAAGACATCGGCGGCATGGAGAACGCCGTCAACCGGGGGCATGACATCGTGCGGAAGATGACCGGGGAACTGGAGCGGCAGAAGCGAAATGAGTTTCCGCTTTCCCGGATCAATCTGGCTATAAAATGTGGTTCTTCCGATGCCACCTCCGGAATTTCAGCCAACCCTGCGACGGGAAAGGCGGTTGATTTCTTCCTGGAACAGGGTGCCAGGATAATCTTCGGAGAAACAACAGAGTTCATCGGGGCGGAACACATACTGGCCGCAAGGGCGATTAATGACGATATCCGCAAGAAAATCCTGGGCATTGTCGCCCGCATGGAAAATCGCATCATTCATATGGGAGTGGATATCCGCGGCACCCAGCCTTCTCCGGGCAATATCGCCGGCGGGTTGACTACCATTGAAGAGAAATCGCTGGGAGCCATCAGCAAATCGGGATCCGGTCCAATCAATGACGTGCACGAATACGGCGAACCGGTGGAAGAACCGGGATTGCATATCATGGATTCTCCGGGCAAGGAAGACGAGTTCCTCACCGGCATTGCTGCGGCCGGAGCGAACATCTGTGTTTTCACAACCGGCGGGGGCGCGCTCCAAGGGTTCCCATTGGTACCGGTCGTCAAGGTTGCCGGTAATCCGGAAAAAGCGGTGCGAATGTGCCAACACATTGATGTCGATGCCAGCCCCATCATTTCCGGGGAGAAATCCATCAAGATCATAGGGGAAGAAATCATCACAAAAGTCCTGAACACGGTTTCCGGAGAAAAAGTCAAGGCCGAACTGTGCGGTTATGACAAGAGCATAGGCATCTACACCACGGGTCCGACTATCTGAAGGAACGACTAAAGCAGATAGTGCGATACAATGTAAAAACGAGTCGAAACCGATCATATGCTCTGGGCCGCCCCTGTAAGGAGATTTGTAAAATGAACCAAACACCCAGCATGATCGACCTCAGTCTGCCCATAACAGAGGTCATGAGGGTCTATCCGGGCATGGCCACGCCTTCGTTCAACCACATAAAACGGCATGAAACCCACGGGGTCCAGGTCAGCAAGCTGGAAATCGTCGTTCATGCAGGTACCCACGTGGATGCCCCCCGCCACTTTCTGGCACATGGCTCGAGCATCGATCAGATCGATTTGGACAAATTGGCCGGAGAGGCAATCCGGATCGACCTGTCCGGTCTGGCGCCCGGTAGTGTCATCGAACAAAGGCTTCTGGCTGAACATGGGACGGACATTCAGTGCGGGGACATCGTCGTCTTAGACACCGGTTACCAACATTGTCCCGACATCGAGAAATATTGCTACCTCGAGCCGGGTGCAGCTCGCTGGCTGGCCGATGACAAAGGTATCAAGTGCTTGGCCGGAGACATTCCTTCAGTGGACCCGATCAACAGGGAACCATCCGCCTCTTCAGTCACCCATCCCAGCCATCATATTCTGCTCAAGGCCGGAATACCTATTGTGGAGAGCCTGGCCAATCTGGACCGGCTGCCGTCGGGCCGGTTTTATTTCTGTTGTTTTCCGCTGAATATTGTCGGTTCGGACGGTGCTCCGGCCCGGGCGGCCGCCTTAATTTTCTAACTGAACAGCCTGTGAATGCATTCAGGCAAAAAAAGTGGCTGTTGTGACGGGTTCGACTCGGGGCATAGGTTAGGCCGTGGTAAGGACATTTTACCGCGAAGGGGCCTCGGTTGTGGTTTCCGGCCGCGATGCGTTTAAAGAGGCCATGGATCAATATATCACGGAGATTAAAAACAGCGGGCTTGCCAGGGGTGTGGATGAAATTCTTATGCCTGGTGAAATTGAAGCGCGAAATAAGGCTGAG
>CAYMLT010000424.1:0-2611 GCA_964391265.1 uncultured archaeon | reverse complement strand
GGAATTGATTTCGATGACGACCTATCATTGCAAACCAATATGGCTTTCATTTCATATTTCGAGGCTGTTTACACTAACGCCCATACAGAACTTGTGAATTGCTGGGATAGAATTGTGAAGGCATATCTTGCAAGTGATATCACTCTGGAACAGCTTAATACCCTTGCGGACCAAATGGGCACTCCTGTTACCATTCAGGACCCCGATTCCCTAACAAATCAGAAATTCACCCAAGCCTATGCAATCGAGCTTAATCCAAAAATGCTTGATATTACCCGTCCAGGCTTCACAACGCAGATTCAGAATGCTTGGACAACAGCTGCCATTGCGCAGTACGCTTCGGTAACTACTATGCTATTGGCCATGTTAGCGTAGAGGTGAAGTCACAGAATGCCACCAGCAGAAGATCCTATCAAGACAATGGATGATGAAACAGGCAGTATTGAGCTTGTGCCGGCGGATGCACGATCAGAAGTGATTGCTGCCATGAAATCGATTCCAAGTGGAATAGGTTCTTCTGTTGCAGGCAAGATACGAGGATTTGGTTCCTGGACTATTTCTGGAGTTCGTCGATTTCGTGGATTCTTATCTGACCCCATACCCAATTCTCGACTACTGGCCTCTCGCACTCGACAAGAGGTTACTATATCTATCAGACGTCTTAGAAGAGAAATGGATTCTCTTTCATGGATCCAGATGTTTGGGGTCCTTTTTGCTTTCAGTTTGTTCCTGATCCTTCCACTCGTAAGCGTAATAGTCTATTCTTTCGTTTATAATGGAACTTTTTCACTGTATCACTTCTCGCAACTTTTACAAGACGCAAGTATCTGGCCAATTGTGTATAACATTCCCACCGAACAATGGGTTACATCTATTCACTTAGATCTAGTCTATATTCAGGGCGATACAATCTCAATCCGTGGATGGGATTTTGGTTCAATCTTTAACTCCATCTATGTTGCCATAATTGTTACTGCTCTCTCAGTGATTATTGGTGTATTCATGGCATTTATTGTTGCGAGGTATGATTTCTTTGGAAAAAGATTCGTGAGAACACTTTTGATATTTCCAATTTTAGCAACTCCTTTTGTGGGTGCAATTGGAATCCAAGCTTTCTTGGGATCCTCGGGGATTCTCAATAACCTATTCTACGGAACGTTGCATTGGACCTCACATCGTATTGTAATTGAAGGGTTTGCAGCTGTTATCTTTGTACAAGCGTTTTCATTCTTTTCTCTGGTCTACTTGAATGCGTATTCCTCTTTCATGGGTATTGATCCATCGCTAGAAGAGCAAGCTGAGAATCTGGGTGCGACTGGCTTTAAGTTATTCAGATCAGTGACCCTACCATTAGCCATGCCTGGAATCCAAGCAGGTGCAATTCTTACATTCATACTAAGCATTGAAGACTTGGGAACTCCCATTGTTTTCTTCCCAACAGCTGACAATCAGTCATCAAAGACACTTGCTTACAAGGTCTTTGCCAGCATAGCAAACCAAGCAGGAACAATAGATCCGAAAGGACCCGCAATAGGTATTGTGTTGCTGGTGTTTGCCTTTATCGGATTCTTATCAATAAGGAAATATGCTTCTCTGAGATCCTACGAATCGGGCACCAAGGGTGGGCAGTGGAATCCCCGAACACGAAGGCTTGGCTTTCGCACAACAACTCTATTGTACTTGATTGTACTTCCAACATTGTTTTTGGCATTGATTCCACAATTGGGAGTGATTATTTTGTCCTTTGCTGGGCCATGGGCGACTAGTTCAATTATTCCACAATGGACATTATCCAATTTTATTTTCTTGTCTGACTACCCCGCAGTTATACAATCTATCTACCTAACGTTGCTTTATGGTGCCATAGCTACGGTATTCATTGTACTACTTGGCACAAGTGCAGCGTATATCATAGCCAGAAAAAACATTCCCGGCAAAACTGCTTTTGACCTTCTGGTCACGTCTCCAATTGCACTTCCTGGAATTGTTATAGCAACCGGATATTTCACATTGTTCTATAATACGCCTTTCTTCCCCGCTGGTGGCCCTGCTTTCCTTATAGTGATGTCATACACTGTGAGGAAGTTTCCATTTACTGTAAGAGCGGCATATGCTGGACTTCAATCAACTCCGGTGGTTCTTGAGGAAGCATCTCAGAATTTGGGAGCAAGCAAGAATAAAACTTTTCAGAAGATTACACTTCCACTCATTGGTGTAAGTGTACTCGCAGGTTCGCTATTATCATTTGTATATTCTGTGAGTGAGGTAAGTACGAGTCTAATCCTTGGAAGCGTAGGGCCTGAGCAAGCGCCAATGACTTACTGGACAAAAGAGATACTTCAAGCACAAGGAGGAACGAATCCCGCTGCTGTCCTTGGTGTTCTGATGATGACGCTACAAATGATTGTGATTTCCATCACAAACAAGATTCTAGGTGATAGATCAGCAGCAATGACAGGTATTTGAGGTGAGCATGTGGTAGAGATACGATTGGATAATTTGCGTAAGACCTTTGGCGACATCGTTGCCACGGACGAGGTTAGTATGACCCTGAAAGAGGGAGAGCTTTCAACCCTTCTTGGTCCGTCAGGATGTGGGAAAACAACCTTGC
>CAYMLT010000423.1:0-2612 GCA_964391265.1 uncultured archaeon | reverse complement strand
GGAGCCGTTCGTATCGTTCGATGAGGCTCTTCCAGCTGCCATCGTCCGACGTCCATTTCTCGGGAATCACAACGAGGACCAACTCGGCCCCCGCCTCTCGCACCTCGGATGCGAGCTTTGCCAGGCACCACGTCGACATCCCCCACGCCTCACGATAGTCGTCACTCCAGGGGTCCTCGTACACGCGCATTCTTGGATCGATGGCTTCGTCCGACGGGCGCGTAGCAGGCGAATACCAAAGCCAGAGAAGGAGTCGATACGTGGCGAGGTTCAAGCGGAGCATCCTCTTCGCCGAGGTCCCAATGCCGGGCTTCGGGGGCGGCGGGACCCAGAAGGGAGCGATACCGAGGATGTCACCCTTCTCGTTCAGAACGTAGGTTAGACGAAGTTGGCGCACTTGGCTCAATCTCGGAGAGGAATCGGCAACGTCGTTGCCCAGGAAGGTGCACAGGACAACGAGGCGAGCATGTCCGACCCAGCAGCGGTGTAGCTGCAGGTAGTGTGGGAACCCAAAACTCGAAACGCCGAAGTTGTAGACCTTGCGGCCGAAGCGCCGCTCGAGGAGCTTCACGAACGTCTCATGCTCCTCCACTTGGATAGCCTCGACGAACGAGTCTCCGATCACCGCAATGGCGGGTTCTGGTGGGTCCGCCAAGTACTCCTCTCGGGAGCGAAAACCCCACGAGTTGATGTCGAACTCGGTATCGAACTCCCGTTGCCTAGCTCGATAGTGACCGGGTCGACGACGCCAGCCCACGTTGGCATCACTTGCGAAGGCATCCACATACTCCAGGTCACCACCGTCTCGTACGGAGAAGACGCCGTAGGTCGGGAGCATGTCCCGCCAGGCTACGCGGACACCATACTCAAACAAGCCACAGCCAACGACGCATCCCAGCGTCAGAAGGGCTAGGCGGGCTCGCCATTCTCTTGCCTGTCGTCCAGCCGTCACGATCACCAACGCCTCCGGTCCAATGCGACAACTTCCCAAGTCCAGCCCCAGGTCCAGCCTGGCGGATGTCGCCCGGCTCCTCAGTCTCCGCGACGTCCTCCCGCGGACGGCGACGCACACCCACTGCCCCGTCCCCGCCCTGCCGCCCGGGGCCAGGGTACATGATCCAACCGGCCAGCCGCAGCGGCCCGGTGACCTTGCGGGTCTCCCGCTCTCAGCGACTGGTGCCCCACCACAGCCACCACTCTCACAGAGGTACTTGGTACTCCGCAGACCTACACAACGACAGCCTGGCTCCCTGGCCCCGAGTGGTCGGGCTGGAATCGAATCCGGGGGATTCCCCCACTCGTGGGGCCGGCGCCGTTCCCGTGCACACTGACTGACTGCCGGCATCGAGAAGGGGGCGTAGAGCTGTTCCCACCCGTGGCCAGCGGCAACCGCTGCGTGCCTCCCTGCTCCGCTCGCATGCTAGGCTGCTCCCAGCGAGGCGAGCGATGCACGTCTGCATCCACTGGCTGGCGGGAGCGGCGCCGGCATTTGACGATGCGGTTCTGTCTTGGCTGAGGTGTCGAGGCTTCGATGTGCAGGTGCATGCGCCGCTTCCCCGGCCCCGCGTCGTGTTCCCGGCACTCACGCGGCTCCTCCGGATCCGTGCCTACAGCGCCCGGTGGCGGCCCGAGCCTGGCACGCTCTCAGCCTTGGTGCTTCCGTATCTGGCCGGCGATGCGCTTGTGCTCGCCGGGTCCCCGGGGGCGACGACTCTCGGCGTGGCGCTCGGCAGTGACTTGCTTCGCCCGCCGAGGTCGCGCCGTGCCCGGCACTTCCTTCGCGGTGCCCTCCTCCGGATGGATGCTGTCTGGTCGGTGTCCGAACAGCTCGCCGGCCTACTGACAGGCATGGGCAGGAGACCCGATTGGGTGGCGCCCGTTGGAGTGAACCTGAACAAGCTGCCACCGGTGACGGCTCTGCCGCCCCGCGAGCCGGGTCGGATTCTCTCCGCAAGAAATCCGGCGCCGATCTATCGGCGGCAGTTGGTGCGTGCCGCAACGGCGTCCCTCGCGGACTGCAGACTCATCGAGCCCCAGGGCTGGCCGCACGACCGAATGATCGTCGAGTGTGGACGCGCTGCCGTGGTGGTCTCAATGCCTCTCACCGATGGCGCCCCAGCGACCGTGATGGAAGCCATCTGCATGGGTGCCCACGTGATCGCCTCCGGCGGACCGACGGTCCGCGAGTGGCTCGAGGTCTATGGCGGAACCTACGGTGAACCCGAGTCCGCCGAACAGGCACGCACCCTGCTCGAGGATGGACTGGCGGTCGCTCGTCAAGAGACCCCTTCGACGAGACTCGATCGGGCTCGCCGGGCGCGAGCGGCCTTCTCCCGCGACGCAACCCTGGCCCCACTCGAAGCTTGGCTCCAGTCGCACCGATGTCGGCGGCCGTTGGGGGCGGGCGAACCGTAAGGCAGCGTCAGTAAATAACATTTGCATCACATCCGGCGGTGATGCACAATGTGGTCGTGATCGAGGCGAGCGGGCTGTCGCAGAAATTCGCGCTGCTCTGGCCGCATCTCAACGAGCGAGCTCGGCGCATGATGGCGGCCAGCGAGGCGCGCCAGATGGGTCGTGGCGGCGTGTCGATCGTCAGCCGCGCGTGTGGC
>CAYMLT010000422.1:893-2619 GCA_964391265.1 uncultured archaeon | reverse complement strand
ATACAATACAAAGTTTCTCGTTGATTATTACAAACCAATGGGAACAGCAGAAGAAAATGCAGATGCTGTACATCCTGCTCCATCTAATTTAAGAGATATACATGAAGGCGCCTTGCGTTTCAAGGAATCTTCCTTCCTGAAAGTAAGACACATTACATTATCTTATGATTTTCCACAATCTCTTATTTCCAGAGTAAAAATTAAAAGCTTAAGATTATCTGTACAAGTCTATAATCCATTTTTATTCACCAACTATCCTTACCTTGATCCCGAAGCCTACAATAGGGCAGGGAGTGATGAACGCTTAGTGCCAGGTGGAACCAGCGACAGAGGTTGGACGTTCAGCATAAAACTGGGATTATAATAATATAGCTTTATTATGAAAAACAATAAAAATATGAAAAGGATATTAATACTATTATTACCGATACTTATACTCCTGTCCTCATGCGAAGAGTTTCTGAAAGAGGAACAGGTAGCTACTCTTAGCTATGGATACTACGAAACTGAACAAGGTTGTGAAGCCCTCATAAATGCCTGTTATGAATCATTAAGAATAAAATCGGGGAATGAATGGTCTTATGGTATGTTTAACTACGGCACCGATGAATACATGAAAGGCTTCGAATGGACTCAGCCTTATTCCATGCCGGAATTCAATGACTATACTCCCGATTTAAATGGTGAAGACCAGGGGCCAGGCACCTTTCAGGCCGATGCTGGTGACGTATGGAACCTTGCCTACAATGCAATCGATCGATGCAATGTTGCTGTTGACAAAATTACCCAGGTTACAGATGGTGTTGGCGTATTAAAGGACCAGGAAGGCAAGGACCAACGAACAGCAGAAGTACGTTTTCTTCGGGCTTATAATTATTTCATATTGGTACAGCAATGGGGATCAATCCCTGTAACCCTGGAACCTAGTAAAGGACTTGAATATGAGTGGCCTAGGGTTCCCGTCAGTGATGTTTATGATGTTATCTTAGAAGACCTGGAATGGGCTTATGATCACATTTCCGAATTGGAAATGGAGGATCCATACGTTGGCAGAGTTTCAAAAGATGCGGTTAGACACTACTGGGCCAAAGTATTGTTAACACGTGCCAGCTATGAGCCTGATCCTGCTGATGATGCAAATAATTATGTACGTGGCGGTAATCCTACTGAAGATTTGCAAAAAGCAACTGAACTGATTGAAGAAATTCATTCAAACGGACGTCATACGCTGCTTGATAATTATGCCGATTTGTTTGTAGAAGGAAATGAAATAAACGATGAAATTATCTTCTCTGCACAATTCAATACGAATATCAATTTAAATGGCGACGATGGTTCAGCCTATAAAAATCAATTGCATGAATTCTGGTTCAATCAATATGACGCTGTCAGTCTTGCAGGAATGGCAAGAGACCTTGAGTATGGTCGTCCGTTCCGAAGATTATTTTTAACCGATTACGCTATAAATATACATGACCGGTTAAATGATTCACGTTTAAGAAAGAGCCTTCTTGAAGTTTATTACTCTACACAAACAGATCCTAGCCTGATGCCAACATGGACTAAGGAAGAATTATTTTTTGCATTTAATGATGTGGCTACTGATAGTTCCTGGGCCATAAGATATGGCGATACTGTACGTGTAGGTGAAATGAAATTTCAGAATGGATCAACTGGTGAAGATGGAATTGTAGTTGGGGATACCGCACTTGTTTTTCTCCTGAAT
>CAYMLT010000422.1:0-883 GCA_964391265.1 uncultured archaeon | reverse complement strand
CACCGATCGCCAGATGATTGCCGCCGGATATTGGATCTTTCCTCGCTACTATTGGTCTACTTTTGCTGATGGTTCACCGGACGAATTGTTAACATTTGACCGGGACGATGACCTGCTTGATTATGAAAATCGAAATGTTGTTGGATCAACAACTATTTCAGTTTCAAGCTGGACCAGAAACTTTTCACCTTCTTTGATCAAATACTGGGATCGTCAAAAACCAGATGGCTATAATTCTCACGTAGGAAGCAGGGATGTGTACCTTGCACGCGTCGCTGAATCTTACCTGATTGCTGCGGAAGCCTATGGCCGCTTAGGCAATTATACCAAGGCTGTTGAATTTATTAACTATGTCAGGAGAAGGGCAGCCTACCAGGAAGGTGAAGAAAAACCAGGATTCTGGCAGCAGTTTGATGGCGGGTCGCCGGCTGATGCAACTGCAGGTACCGTTAACAACATGTTGATTGACGAAACATATTGGGATGATGCCAGCCACGATAATGCTGAACTTTATCCTGATGGTGTCAGCACAAAAGAGGATAGGTTTATCAACTTCATTCTGAACGAAAAGTGTCGTGAATTATTGGGTGAAATGATACGCTGGGAAGACCTGGTTCGCACCAACACTTTAATTGAAAGAGCTACAACTTTTAACAATGACACACGTAGTGCTGGAGCTATTCAAAAATTTCACAGATTACGTCCTATTCCGAATGCTCATCTTAATTCAATAAAAGTAGACGGTAGGAATCTTACACCTGCAGAAAAGCAGGCATATCAAAACAAAGGGTATTATTAATGAATTTCAAGAACAAATATTAAACTGTTTGTCTGGCGCTGTATGAATAAAGTACAGCCCGGACAAATTTTATTTTTGTTTTAA
>CAYMLT010000421.1:0-2626 GCA_964391265.1 uncultured archaeon | reverse complement strand
TGAGAGTGATAATGACCCTGCCGTGGGAAGAACTGTGGAAACGCTCTCTGTCGCTGGAAGTGATGAACCAGCACAAAGACAGGAGAAAGATGCCAGGTCTGTAGGAGGGATCCCATCTCGATGAAAACAGACAATGCTCTTGCTAATCTTTGCACTTCTCTTGAAATGCGAAGAGGTGGTGACACTGGCAGGAGAAGGGCGGAACACAGAAGTTTCTTACTGTTGTGGTTCACTCACCATTTACTGTTAGATACGGTTCATAATCCTTTCCTCCAATTTCAGGGCCTGTTTATACAGCCTGATATCAAGAGAGTTGACATTGTATGCGTAAGATACATTGAGCCTAAGTTCCTTTCCATCAGGTCCTGATGTCATTTTCACATCGCCAATTAAAATATACTTCTCGGCTACAGAGAGCTGCTCGTCAACCGAGATTATCATCGACCCCTGATTATCTGGTTCATCCATGATGTCCTGCACCAAAGCTGCTCCTGGTTGGGCTTCTACAACTATACACAGAATCTTGACAGGGTTAGGCGTATCAGGTGTAAGACTCTTTACTGTCCTGAGTTTGGCACTTTTACGAAGTTGGAATCTAGGTTCTTCAGTCAAATGCGCTTCACACTCAGATTTGCTTACCGTATTCGAGATAATAAGTTCATCTTTACTAGTGGAACTCGCTCACGTGTACCATTAACCGCCGTAGTTCCTCCACGTGTGGCGACATGACGTACACCTGTAAAACTCAGTAGCTCCTTCGTCTCCACGGCGAGTCTGAACAGTCCAATAGTACGCTTCATTATGACCGCATTTCGGACATGAAGCTGCAGTCTTTGGCATTGGTATGGATTCGTCCTCAACAACGATGATCTTGTCACGAGCTGTTCTCTTGACAGGCTGTGACACTGTTAGACTGCTATCTCCTTTCTGAATATGACCACAACTCCGACACTTGAGTATGTTTTTGCCATCTTCATCTTTGAAAGGCATCATCATTGCACCACATTTGTCACAAAATTTCATTATCCATTTCCTCGTGTTCCGCTCAACGTCACATGAGCCAATTAAAGGCTTACTGAACGCTAAATCTTTGCTTCCCTCCAAATCGGAGGGAGTTTCTCTACTACTTCCTCGAGTAGTTTTTGAAAGGCGAATGAAGCAACCTCGTTTTCCTTTGTACGGTTTGTTGTAGAATCCATGGACATATTCTCAACCAGAAATTCAATGATAAACTGAGCCTCAATAAGGTTCTTCATCCATAACCAGGCCATTATAGATTCGTAGGCATCTGCAGCTCTTCCAGCATCTGTCCGACGATGTATGTGTTGGTATACTGGCGTTGCTCGAATTGCTCTTGCAAGCACGCGGTCTCTGACTTTTTCGCCTGCCATCTTTCCTAAAACGACTGATTTTGCAAGGGAATAACAAAAATTAACGAGAGTGTCTCCAATCTGTGCGAGCCCCTTGTCGTTTATAATTGCTGAAATAGAATCGTGCTGGACAAGGGAGTCCCACATTAATAGCTCTCCATACTCTTATCGAATGAAAGGATTATTCCACACTATGATCAGAGGCAGTTTGATCGAACTTCTTACGGAACTCCTCGGTACGTGCAAGCATCTTCTCCAAAGCTTCCCTCATGACAACTTTCGCCTGTCTTTGCTTAGTACGCAAAGTGAAGACCGGATTCGCCAATAAGGGATGGTCAATGTGGTATCCGGCAAACTCTACTGAAGGTTCTTCTAAGAGAGTCTTTCTGAGCAGATTTGGAAAGCTATGACCTTCTCCAACTAGCTCAATCTTCAATTCATAACGACCATTTTCAATAATTCGTGGTTCCATGATTATCGTCTCCTATCGTTTCGTCCGCCGCCTCTCCGGTCATCCCGTCTATCATAACGACGGTCGCCTCCTCTCTGTGGTCCTCGATCGTCATACCGTCTGTTTCCACCACGCCGATCATCGTATCTGTCTGATGAATAAGGACGTCTCTTAGGTGCCAAATCGGTTCTTGCTTCGAGTCCGAACATGACGCCATAGTCCTTTGCCACTTCACGTGTTTCTCTGTTCTCACAACGCTCACAGAACATGTTATTGTATGTCGTAAGGGTCAATCTTTCTCCACACTTAGAACATTTAGCTACTAAGACACCCAGTTCCGGTCCAACAAGACCAATCTGAATGGGTATCTGATGAGTATTAAGCGCCACTCCTCGCACAATGTCTCCTGGACTAAGCACATCACGCATGCTTTTCACATATCTTCTGGTAACATTGCTAATACGAATTTCACCCAGAAATGGGCTGAAAACATCTTCACCGTTTCTCTTGACGAGAATGACCTCGGCTCGGGATTCGTAGGCATTCACCACTTCACCGACTAGAATATCTCCCTGAACTGGTAGAGCTACTCTGAGTTCACCCTTCAGTCCCATCACATTCATACTACGGTCCTTGAAATCCATTGATACTAAACCAGCAGTTGCTGAGTATACAATACCTTCCTTCTCATATGTACCATATCCGGGCATTAGCTCTTCAATTACACAAAGCTGCTCTCCGGGCACAACGGTATCTCCAGTTTTTACATCCGCCATCGGATTAATCACCATTTCTTCTTCTTTAT
>CAYMLT010000420.1:0-2631 GCA_964391265.1 uncultured archaeon | reverse complement strand
CAATAGGAAGCAAATTCCATATTGAAGAATCAACCCAATATACACTATAGCCTATTCCAATAATTAGTCCAACAGACAGCATTAGCAAGAAATCAGCGATTTTATGAATTCCGAACAAACTCTGATTGTTTGAGCCATACTCTTTGAAGAAGATTCCAACTATGTGTAGGATGGCTCCTGTGATCGTGATTCCAAGGGAGACTTGGAATAATAATATGACAGCATACGAGTTTGGCACTGGCTCAGCTATCAGATTCATTGTCAAATCGAAATATGTGACGGAGTAATAGAGTTGTGTACTGGACAGATAAATCACAAAGAGATAGATTATTGTTTCAGCAAGGGAGAAAGACCTAGCAACCAAATTAGATTGCATGTGGTTTTTGATGTCTGGGCGAGGCCAAATATATTTCAGATACACAAAATCAGCAGTGAGTAATCCTACGAACCAAAGTGAGAGTACGATGACCATAGTTGAAAATAATGGATAATCAACCATCCAAGGCCATTCGAGAAACGAAACAGCGTACATTAAGATTACAATTGCAAAAATGAAGGCGAAAATTAATGATTCAGATACCAATGCTCTTTTTATTTTGGAATTAGGAGCATTTAACTCATTCATACTAACTGCCCTCAATCTTCACTAAATAACTACCCCTTCCTGATTGGAGGGTAATTCTTCTTCTGGTATTTCAGACCATATCTTGCTTCTTGGTTTTTGTGTTGCAAAAATTAGTCCAATAATACCCGGTAATGGGAAAATAATAATGCTAGTAGGAAACCAAGTCAGAAACAAGGGGAATAACACTGTCAGCCAAGGTAAAGCAATGGAGATAATCGAAAGTATAATCAGACTGTTTCTTGAGGTTTCCAGATACATATACTTCTTCAACTCGATAATGAGATAGAATGCTGGAAGGTATAGAATCACTATTGGTTCGGCGAAAAGAGTTGGAAGTGGGATAAATTGCAGTGATTCACCAAACTCACCAACCACAAGAATAAGTTGCCAGGTGAATGCCATTAAACGCCATTCTTCCACAATGGATGGAACGAGATTGTATGAATAAAAAGAAGGAAGGAACAGAATTGCAATAGTTAAGATTATTTGATTTCTCTTAATCCATTTCTGCTCTTCCATCCTTCCCCATCCTATTAATTCATTTGGCATTTTGCGGCAACTAGAATTCTGGTGGATCACCACCTCCAGCTGCACGAAATTCGTAATAAAGATACATCAAATCAAATCGTGCAGTCGAGTATCCTGAGCTTGGATGTTCAACCATCCAAACTGTATTGCTGAAAACAATGTAGACATGAAGTACAACAAATACATCTGTATCAGGTTCATACCAGATAGCTGGTATTCTGTAGCAAGATTTTGTTGTGTCTTCTTCGTTCCCATATAAGTTGTAGATATAGTGCGTTGTAAATGAATAATCTACGCCATGATTTGCATCATGGAGCTCTGCTTTGATGACAATTGTGAAGGTGCCAAACCTACCACCAACTGCATAGCTTAGTCTATGTTTTAATTTAAATGCAACAATCCACCATGTTCCATAACTAGGTGTTGTTATCTTATGTCCCATATACACATGACAATAGGCAGTCCCAAATACCTGATCGTGTTCAATTTTGATTTCGCCATTTGTAGGGTTTGTACGATATGTAGTCCATCCGCCCCCACTAACATCGTCATCATCTAGGTAGTTGTAATCAGATGTTACTTGAGTCCAAGCCATAGCTTGTGTTGGTATCATAAAGATAAGTACACTTAGTGCTATTGCTGCATAGCGTGTATACCTTTTCATTTTCCCACCACAATCATACTATCTGTTCCAGTCCTATAAAAATACTTTTACTCAACAAGGTATATGTTGAATGTTAATCTGCTCTAACTGAAAGATAAGAATCGAAATTGGTGCGGCCACCGGGATTTGAACCCGGCTCGGCACCTTGGAAGGCTTTCAGTACCGCACCTACCAGAATCATTCAATCTTGGGTTGAAGTGGTTTGATTTCCGGGGCGGTACGTTTACTTTTCCGATATCGTCGTAGGATGAATATCCCCACGGGTACTATGATTACGACTCCAACAATCGACAGGAACAGTGGGTCGGTCATTCCATACCAGAGTCGATTGCCCAGGCTATTACCAGTGGTTGTTCTCATTATAATCCCTCTCCCACCAACTGCCCAGCCGTGTGTCTGATTAATGAAGTCTACAGCCATTATTCGAGAATTAACTCCGTCCGGTACAGTCTGTTGATACCAGTTTGTTCCGCCATCAGGTGTGTACATCACTGGAATCTCAGTGCCAACGATCCATCCGTTGTCTTCATCTATGAATTGAATGTCTGTACAGTATGGCGCCTGTAAACGAAATGCAGGAACTCTCATTGGCACTATTAGCTCCTCCCATGTAGTGCCATCGATTGTATGTGCCAATCGATTATCATCAATTGCCCACCCCTCGGTTGCGCTCACAATGGACAATGCCCAACCGCCTTTGTTGGATACTTGTGCCCATGTTGTTCCATCATCTATGCTAGGATAGATGCCAACAAACCCCAGGGCCCCTACCGTGTGCGAGGCTTGTTAGTGTGTCGGTCTGGGTGGGGCGTTG
>CAYMLT010000419.1:0-2667 GCA_964391265.1 uncultured archaeon | reverse complement strand
AATCTTCCTCACGCCAGAAACATCTGTTTGTCTTCCAACGCCAGATTTACTGAGTACTTGATATCCAAGAGCAGTAAGCCATAGGTCCTCAAGGTTCACTGAGTTTTCTCCTGAAGGAACGACCTCTTTACCAATCTCGTTCATGAAGACATCGTAGTAACGGTAAATCCTTCCTTTGACACGTACCGATGTGGAAGCTATCTCCTCCATCCGTCTATCTTTTATTCTTGGAATTAGGATTTCTGCTGGAGTTTCTTTCATCTTCTCAATATCAAGAAGAACTGTTGAACTTCCGGACATTAGTTGGTCAAGAAGCGCTTCAACGAGACCATGCTGTAAGAACGAGCGAATATCTACAATGTCAGATCCAGAGGGTATCTGTTCAAGATATGGTACGAGATCTAAATCACACCCATGGAATTCTTCAAGTCCAATATCTTCAAGAAACCGCCATTGTTGAAGAAGCTTATCAGGTCCGTGCGATTTCTCAATCCTATCTCGAATTAAAGCAAGGTATCTATCCATATCTGATTTATTTTCTGAAGACTCTGTCAGCTCCTTGCACCCGGCGTTTATGATTGACAAGTACTAGTCAAATCCGACGTTTATTCTTATCCGTTCTGCAAATGATATTCTAATCAGTATTGGATTTACTCAATCCATCTCTCAAGATGATTGTGGAAGTAAAAAGAAGGAGAAGGCCAAAACTTGTTTGGCCCTCATGTGCTTATGCTGAAGTTGGATCGAAAACATATGATTCGAAATGGTTTAGATTTACAATTTCAATCCCCTCGTATTCGATTTGAGTGTCATATGTTTCACAGAAGTCATCATTTGCCCCATCTTCAAAGTGGATAGGTATGAAGTACTGCGGAGCAATTGTGCGAAGGACAGATACAACTTCACCATCAGCCATTGACTGGCAACCAGGTCCTAGCGGTAGCATTGCAACATCAATGTGTCCGGTAAGTTGTTCATACTCATCAATATCTTTTGAATCGCCTGCATGGAATATAGTGAAACCATTGATATCAATGATGTAACTGGTCCAATTGCATTCTGCTGGATGTGAGGCCTCAAAATCGGTACCTGGTGGTGGGTAAGTGTACATGTAGAACGCAGTGATGTTGATTGTTCCCACTTGAACGGAATCACCAGGGTTTACAGCAATCGCATCATGACGGGCAGCCTCTGTACTCATATTCTCTGGCATTATGAATATGGTATCTTCTGTGGCAATCTTCTCAATTGATGCGTAATGATAGTGATCACTATGAGGGTGAGTGATCAGGATTGCATCTGCAGGGTATTCAGTATAATTATCAGGCAATAGAATGGGGTCAATATAGATTCGAAGACCCTCCGCCTCTATCATGACTCCTGCATTCTCCAGCAGCGTCAATGTAATGAAATCGTTCTGAACAGGTGGGGCTTGGTTGAGCAATAGATAACCACCAACTGATCCAGCCACAATTCCAACAATAAGAAGTGAACCTAGAAACATTTTTGATTTCACGAAAGACATGACTCATCTCCTAATGATAGTATGATTCGGAATTGTAATTTAAGGAGTCGAATCGGCGCAATATCCCTCGAAAGAGCGTATTCATTCAGTTGAATAACGGTCGACCTCTGCAAAAAAGTCCATTACTCGAGTGAACTCTTTGAACTCGGCACTATGAAGAACCTTATTGGGGATGTGATACGAATCCCCCTTTTTGTACGTCTTTGCGACTCCTCCGATGGTTAGTTCAATCTCTCCATCAATAACAACGCCATATTGTTCGCCATGTGAATGTGGAGATACAACACCTCCAGCTTCAATCTCGAAGAATACAACTTGCGAATCAGTCCCTTGTGAAAGCCATCCCTTGACACCAGGGAATCCAACTTTGATCTTTGGCAATTCTTTGATGCATCCGGGGAAAGTATCATCTGTCATTATTTTCACCAATGCTACCGATTCGTGATTGATTTTATCATTTTCGAATTACTCGGTTTTTCACAATTTCAATGTCATTTTGAATAGCTTATGATGGAGCTTGTATCCTCTACTATCACAGATCTTTGCGACCTCAGGCATATCAGTGAATGTCACTCTCACATAGTCAAACTTTGGAAGACTAAATGGTTCCAACCCGTATAGGAAATCATCAAATGCCTCAGGAATATCCATCACAAATGGAAAGCAGCCAGGGAAACTTGGTGTGAAACGGCAAACTCCAATGATTCGACTATCCTTATCTTTGAGTGTCATTATATGATATCGTCCGCTTTCTTTGAATCGTCTTATCTGTGCTGCAGGGAGCGCATCATATTTTTCTCCCACCTCATCGATTTCATCCTCTTCAATTTCTTGACACAAGTACTCCCCAGTTGGCTGCAAAGAGTTACTTGGAATGATGTGGTGCCAAGTTGTACCAGTAACGGCAAACGAATATTTCTTGTAGAAATTCTGCGCTATGAAATTATCTTGCTGGGTGTAGAGATGGACAGTCTTGATTCCCCCTTGCTCTCTGAACCATTTGATGGCGTAATCCATGAGCATGCTGCCATATCCTTTACCTTGATAGAATGAAGAGACTGCTATCTTCTGAATATACCCCTCATCCTCTCCATATCTTGTAACAAACAATATTCCCTCTAAATCTCCTTCAATGAAAAGTC
>CAYMLT010000418.1:0-2715 GCA_964391265.1 uncultured archaeon | reverse complement strand
GGTTAATACTGCTATGTGAGGTTTTCTCGTTACCCGTGGGCCGGTAGATTAGCCCGGCGGATCGTCTGGTTTGCATCCAGAAGGCCAGGGGTTCAAATCCCCTCCGGTCCACCACTTCTTCTCTCTATTGGTGCTTCTTGACGACTACGAGCATATGCGTTGCTCCGTCGAGAGCTCCCGGCTCTTTGCAAAATTCAAGCTCCCATTTCAGAAAGGTATTCCACTTTTCAGTATCTATCATGACCTTTGTTAGTACTTCTTCGTAAGCCAATCCAGTTGATAGGAAATTGGTTGCTGATACGTCCATGATGTCCACTGGATATTTGCTAAGGAGATCTCTGAGTTCACTCCATCGAAACATATGACACTGGTGTGTTCCATTACTAGCTAGCTTTCCCACCACATCTCCAGTCCTTGCTAGCTCGTCCAATATCTCAAGCCCCATTTCTTCAGCTGCTTCGAATACGTTTTCTATGAGATGGTGGTAGGTCCCTAGAGAAGACATCACACTTGCCAGAATATACCCCCCTGGCTTAGTTACTCGAATCACTTCCTGTAGTGCTTTGTTAACATGCTCCATCACGTAGCTTAATGGCCCACCGTAACAGACTGTTGCATCAAAGGAGCCATCAGGGATTCCATCAAGATTCATAATATCTGATTTCTTTCGCCATTCAACTGCATCATCAAATCCTGCCTCTTTGAATTTCTCTTCATTCGCACGAAGCTGTCCCTCAGAAATATCAACAACCCCGATACTAGCTCCAAGTTTCGCCAACTCTATTGTGAACCTTCCAGGTCCCGCTCCAATCTCTAGAACCCTATCACCTTTCTCGATATACTTCTGTAGATAGTGTTGGTGAATATGAAATTGGACTCTTCCGTGAGGGGTCTTATCAAGTCGCTCCCATTCATCTTCTCCTCTATTGTCAAAGTGTTCCTCAATCATATCTGGATCATAATGCGACAATATTCCGACACGTCCTCTTTTCTGTAAGAAGGTGCTGAGGTTGTACTAAAAGCATATGGTCAACTTGAATTGTCCTCAATCTCTGCATAGAATTCAACAAAACCTGGGTGGAATTCTATTACATTGCAATCGCCAAATACACTTTTGAAAACAGTACAGACATCTTGACCTTCGACAACACCAAGTTCTGGGAACATCTGCGAAGCAGTAAGCCTGAAGAAAGCTTCAATGGTTGCCTTTTGTGGTTCATCAAAGAAAGCAAATGGTGCAACCAATCTGATAATTCCACCTTTCTTGAGAACCCGTTTTGCTTCGATTATTGCACGAGGTAGCAATGATCTCTGAGGCATTCCAATAAACCAAAGTTCTGCATAGTTGTTCGATTTCGCTGATATATCACCCAAGGTTCCACCTATCGGACTCGTAGAAATGCCTGCTCTTTCCCATGGTTCCTGTATACCCATCACATCGAGTTTCATCTCAGAAAGCCTGTTCGAAAACACGCTGATGAGGCCATCTTCCGAAGCCAGAAAAGGAGATACAATACTTGCCAAGACTTTTCCCTCCACCTTCTCGAATTTGTAATCTGTTCCTTTGCCCATGGTTTCTTGCATCGAGAATTGCCGAAATGCATCATAGAAGTGAAGGACTGTAGCCATTGAGTATCGCAATGCGTCGCGGAGTTGACGTTCTCCTCGGGGTCCAAGATTGTACATCTTTCTTGATGGACCATGAGGTCCTTCTTCGTTTGTTCCCTCTATCAGTCCTTCCTTCTCCATTTCACGTAGCCATCTATAGAGCTTGGTTATCTCTACATCACCAACCAATGGCAGAAGTATACGGCGTAGCTCATAGCCATGACAAGGTCTTCGGTCCAAAAACAGGAGTATCTGATCTCTCACTCTCTCTCGCGATGCCATGCAAAGATATTGGTAAAAGTGCCTATAGACTATTTCGGATAGCACCTTATATTGACTATTCAAATTGGAACGTTTGTGAATAACCATGAGTAATTGTATCTCTTGTGGAATGGCAATGGAAAAACCCGAAGAATATGGCGGAGGCAAGGAAGGAAACCCAAGCTGTGTTTACTGCAGCAATGAGGATGGAGGCTTGAAACCACGTAATGTCGTTAGGGAGAACATGATAAAATTTTGGATGTCGAGAGAGAACCTCGATGAGTCCAAGGCAACAGAATTTACAGATGACTACATGTCAAAGATGCCCGCCTGGAAATAGCCTAGAATAATTCTGAAAGTGAGTGAAAGGGTGCTTCGATGCCCTTTCATGATTCTATTTTTCCTCTGAAACACGCTATGCATTCGGTTCACTATTCCATGGCAACCAGTACCAATGTCAGCGGAGTTGTGACAATAATTGATATGTTTGAATTGAATGTTATTAACGATCTTAGATAGAACCCATCTACGCCCCATATTAGCCTAACCACTGGCATATCTCTGTCCTCATGGTACACGAGAGTTCTTCTCTCACTCATTTCGATGGAAGTGTTGCTGGATGGAAGCAATCCAAATGTATAAAGTAAGGATCCGTTGGGAAAAAAGACCGATGCCTTGGTTGCGTTCAGGTCATCTATATCCGCGTTTCCATTGTTTGTTACATTGATTTCCAGACGAAAACTGAATGTGTTGGGTCCATTGTGTGGTTCGAACATGGTGAAAAGCACTAGAGCTCCTAATGTGACATTGTTCACTTCTACGAGGGTTTGATTCTCACTAGGCGGG
>CAYMLT010000417.1:0-2727 GCA_964391265.1 uncultured archaeon | reverse complement strand
GAAACATCTCTCGACTTGTTGCTACACTGAAATACCGTAGTATGGATTCAGCGAAATGGCATTTCGGTGTGTTGCGACGGTACGGATTCACAGTAAATCGGCCTGAATCTGTTCAGATGATTGCAAATCTTGACAACTTTGAAAGATTTTTCCCGAAACAGGAGATACTTCCAATCAGATATCGTGATGATTTCACACTTGACGATTTTACACAATTTGCTATCAAGTCGTATGCCTCAACTCCTGAGGACCTCGCAATTCACGGGTGGGATGGAACTGCTACTGACCCTGAAGGAATTCGAGATATTCACACAAGAACCAAGGATGGTGTTTTTGGATATTCACCATCCAATTGGTGGAAAGTTGCGATTATTGATGATGAACCAGCAGGCTATATCATAGGATTTCATATTCCTCCACGTAAGCGAGGAATAATTGGTAATCTTGGAGTATTTCCTGAATATCGAAAAAGAGGTGTAGCAGTTTTCCTGATTCATTCTCTTTTCCAAGAGTTCAAAGACAAGGAACTTGACTATGCAATGGTTGGAACTCCTTCGAACAATAATCCAGCTATTGGAGCTTACAAAAAGGCGGGATTTCGCGAAGCAAATTATCTAACACAATTCCTGAAAGAATTATAAATATGGACTTAAACGGGCCGGCCCACCACGTTTCTTGTCCTGTTCTATTGAATTTACGAGATTCCTATCTTAATTTCCACCACATCTGATTCTCATTGATGTCTGAATAAATTGCTCCGATATCATCTGAACCAAAAGCAATAGGTCCTATCGTTGAATTCAATCCAGTACAATTGTAACTCAAGATCAAGGTTGTTGCTCCTTGAAATCTTCGGGGAATCGATAATCTATACTGACTAAGTTTCCGAGTTGTTCCGTTCGGAAACGATTCTGTTAGTGGACCACCCAAAATAAAATTCATTGGTTCGACACCATCATTATACGTGACAGATAATCGTCCGTAGAACCAAGACTCATCACTACTCGTGAGGATTAAATCATACTCGTGAAATAACGAGTTTTCAAGTTGTGAAAAAACCAATGGGCTGAAAAAAAGGAGGATTGATATCACTGCGATTGCAATTCCAATTTCCAAAAGCCTTCTATCTGTTTCTGTTCTGACACACTCTTTTTCAGAGTTATATTCACCAGTCCACTCCATTATTACCACAAACCACCATTTGTAGTATCTATACTTGCTATTAATCATTGGTAGCTTGACGAATGGATACAAATTGAGAAATTGGACGAACGAGTTCATCAATTAACTATATTTAATTTCATCTGGTTCGAAATCTATCCAGATGTTATCTCAGTAGATAAGACACGGATGTCTTCAATCAATTTCTGAATACGAGAATCAGCAAGACGATAAATCTTTTTTGTAACATCCCGTCTAACAGTAAGGATTCCTGCTCTTACTAGCTGAGATAGATATGCAGAAACTGTAGACTGGGAAATTCCTACTTGGGGGAATATATCACATTGGCACTGTTCCCCGTTAGCAAGGAAGTCCACTATTTTCAGCCTCTCAGGATTACTCAAGGCTTTATGGAAGTGGGCTCTCCATTCAGATTGCTTATCAAGTTTCATTACGTGTTGCACCTATTCTGATTCTCTGCAGTTTCGTTCGTTCTGGACCTTCATGTTAGCCTTCAATACCTTTCTTTTCCATTTCTTGGAGAATAGCTTCCTCAATTCTGTCCGCGGTAGGATTGCTTCCGAGAAACTTTTCACCTATCACAATTCCCCGATAATTAACGCCATATCGTTTTGCGGTTTCACTATCAGCTGAGTCTTCTTTGTAGTCCACAACATTCCTGAATTTCCTAACAGCTTCATAGACTCGACCTAGGAATCCTGTCTGACTACAGCTACAAACTCCAACTGCCATAAATACCATTACCGGAATCTTTTCAGACACATGACTCACTTCCATTCCTCTCTTAGCTTATCGACACGTAATGCAATACTCTGCGCAATGTCCGTGACAAGGTCACTACTTTTCAGTATCTTCCACCTCTCCTCAGTGTCTGTACAAGAATCTCCTGTAAAATCCTCCACATTCATTTTAACAGCTGGCTCACTACTGTATTTTGCAGTACCTCTCGCAGCACAGAATTCATTGCACCCATCAATTGTAATTGTAGGAAAATTCTTCGCAAACTCTCTCTCTGCATCATCTCCAGCCAAGAAGAGAGGAAGGCATATTGTCACTGTTTCAGTTGGCCTCATATGATGTAAGACCTCAAGTGTTGCAGCACGAGAAATACTTCCCCCAGAACATGCTTCTCCACTGCACGAAATCAGGCCAACCTTGGGTTTGAAAGCCATTATTCGTTACCTCCATGGCTCAAGATCATCTTCATTATATCATCTGCTAGTAGCCTCCCCGCGTCGCCGATTTCAAGTACTGTTTCGGGTTTGTGTTCCCTATTAATTGCAAGGACCTTAGGTACTACTATTTCCATGACAGGAACTCCTCCGGCATGCTTGACCAAAGCAGATGCACATTTCTTCGGGCAGCCATCAATAGTATACACATCGGATTTCATAACACTCTGTTTCGACTCTTCATCATCGGTCATCAATAATGGAAGGCATATTGTCGTGAATCTGTTCGAGCGCTCCAAATCAGCTAATCGGTAGGTTGCTTCTCTTGCAACTGTACCAAATGCCTTTCCAATTCCACTACATGGAATTACTA
>CAYMLT010000416.1:0-2753 GCA_964391265.1 uncultured archaeon | reverse complement strand
AGTTACACCGCACACACCCATTACTCCGCATATTTCTTTTACCTGCAAATGAACGTGGTGTGAGATGGATTCGCTGCTGACTTCTTGCTGTCCGCTAAGAATGGTTAGTGTAGTTCGGTTTGCTCGAGGCAAGGATGTTGAAATCTCTGCGATCATACCCCTGACTTCAGTAGGTCCGTACATATTTTCTAATGTATCGAGGGCAAATAACTCAGACACCTCATGAGCATACTTGCGTTCTAACTCACTTGATTCATAGCGGATTTCTTGTAGCGTTTTTCGTGGATCCGCATCTAGACCCCGTACATTGGAGTACTGCCCTGTAGATTGACGTCCAAAGAAAATAACTTGTGAATCAATACGTTTCTTATCAACAAAGTGAGTGAGGCTCTCGGTGAAGAACTCCGGAGACCATCCTTCTGGTAGCAAAATTACAGCAGGCCGTCCCAATTCTAAATGATTCGACAGATATGGAATGTAAATAGTTTCTAAGTAGGGAACTCCTAGGTTTTCTATTTCAATTAAATTCAATTGCCCCTTTTTAAAGCCGCCACCCAGGAGTGTATCCAAACTCAAATTTCCGCTTGATGTGCGTCCAGGCGAAGGATCGGGTATTGGGTCCCGACCGACAGTGATTGCAGGATATTGGTGAACATACCATGGTATGTATGTGAAACGGCCTTTATGGAGTGTGAATAGAAATGAATCCTGACTGATTAGATGAGCTCTCATTTTTTCAAGAACTAGTTGGCGATACATTCGCTGACTTTCTCGAATCTTTTCAAGAGTTACAACACCATCAGCTGAATGGTGAAGGCTGTCATTCATAATCCCATTCTGATATCGGCTTTCAGTAACAAGAACAAGCTTCCGTCCTTCAGTCCTAGCCGCATGGATAAGAGATTGTTGAATTTCATACCTATTCTCAGGATGAATAGGTTCAACAAAATCAGTCCATGAGTCTATTATAATCACATCAGCGCTCCCTTGATCATGTGATGAACCCACAAGCTTTGAGAGTTGTGTTTCTAAACTCGATTCATAAGATATCTTCTCAACTAAAGGTCTCCAATACTGAGTGAGAACATGGCGATCCCCCCAATCTGGAACCGCGTCAGAAAGTGCCATTACAGTAGCCATATGATTCTCTGTACTTGTAATAATGAGAAAGGAGTTGTTGAAAGTTCGGAATAATTCTTGGACAAACAAAGATTTGCCTGTTCCTGGTTTACCTGTAACAACGAGTACAAACCCAGTTGATGATGATAACGCCTCTCTAATACTGGGCGGTACTCCGCCAACTTCACTCATGTTTCACGGGCCCCTTGCGCAGAGTACCTTGCATTATGCACCTTATTAAGATACATGTGGTGAAATATTTTTGCGAGAATAACAAGATTTCGTGAAAACGTCTATTCATTTATTTTCTTCAAGAATTCAAGGAAGTATGGACAAGCATTGTGCTTCCAGAAAAGATTACCATTACAGCCCTTCTGTGCAGTTTGACGTTCAACTCGACATTGGAAGTTCTTCTCCCTATCATAAAATATGCATAGCTCACTCTCGAGGGAGAGGATCCCACGGAGTGTATTCCGAAGAGTACGCATCATTGACCCATCTGCTGAAGTACTCCATTTCTCGGTCGATCCAAGAATATCGCAAATCTCTGAAACGAGTTTTTCATTTGGCACAACTCCCATCGCGAATGCGGTAACAATTCGACTCACTTCGGCATTAAAAGAAGCTATTGGATATCCATTTCTTTTTGTGAATTCTCCAACCTCTATGTATTTCTTATTTGCCTCTTCATATCTCTGCAGCATGAAGTTTGCATCAGCGATAAGAAATGGCACAAGGGCGAGAAGGTCCTTCATTCCAGAACACGCTGAAACTTCTATACTCTCTTCGTAGTATTTTATCGCCTCATCAAAATTTCCGTTTTGCAGCAAAGCATCACCGATGTTTATTTTGGAAGTTGCGATTCCTCGCATGTATTCTGCTTCTTGACTTATCTCTAATGCCCGTCGATTATAGGTCTCCATTTGATCAAACTGGTCGAGTCCTCTGTCAATCTCTCCTACATTGATTAGTGTTCTAGCCAAACCAACTTGATTATTCAATTGTTGTTGTACAATTAGAAGGTCTTCGAACTTATCTCGAGCATCCTGGCTCTCACCAAGATCCATATGAATAACGCCAATGAGATTCTGAGCATCTGCGACTCCTTGTAGATAACCCATTAACTCGTATTTTTGCAATGCTGACTTCGCTAGCTTCAGAGCGCGTTTGTATTCATGTGAATCCTCAAGTGTTCTTGCCCTGTAGTATATGATGTCAGTCAATGCCAATTCGTGGTCCAGAAGTCGCGCCGTTTCCTCAGCGGAATCCAAGCGTATGAGTGCTTCATCGCGTGTAGCAGACTGAATATCGATATGTGCCATGAGAATTCTTGACCGTAGAAGCGCTGTTTGAACCTTGGTTCGGATTTTTTCTTCCTTTGCAGTGGCTTGTGTTACTTTCTCAATGCTTTCTGAGGCGACCGTACGGGCTCTTTCTGTATATCCCAAATCAATTAGGATTGAAGCTAGTTGAAAGGAGAGCTCAGCAAAAGCGATGTAATCCTTGGCTTGCCAAGCCTGATTTACATAGGTCTGAAGATTATTTAGCCATCGAGGGTCGAGACTTTGTCTGCAGTAACTGGCCGCAGCATATCCTTTGCAGATTATGCTAGAACTGCCTTTTGCAAGAACTTG
>CAYMLT010000415.1:0-2763 GCA_964391265.1 uncultured archaeon | reverse complement strand
CCTGGAATTTTTCTATTTCGAATTTCCGGATCTACACAAAGGCCAGTGAGAAATCCCGAGATTGCAGGTGATAAGAAGAGGAATGGAATTGCAATGAAGAGACTTCCAGGTACGAATGAACCTAAGGCCATTGCAAGCACTCCGCCTATTAAACCGAATATCCCTCCCTTTTCTGGTCCCAATAATATTCCAAAAAGAGGGGCAATTACCAGTGTTAAGCTGATACTTGCTGCAAACCCGCCTGCTATAATGAATCCACTTACGGGTACAAGAGACCCTACTGCATACAATGCAGCCAGTAATGTCCCAATAGCCCAAATTTTTGTATCTTGTCGACCCTCAACATATGTGAGATCGAGCTGCTCATTATCGCTCATGAAAATCTCCTCTGCGTATGGGGTCAAGCATGCCCAATATGTTTCCCTTAATATGGTTTTGATTTGTTCAATAAGAACAACCCTGTGCAAAAAAAGTTCCGGGTCTAGAAATTATAACATAGTAATGCTATCATTATAATGTGTACATAATAATGTATATATATCAGAAGTGCTTGTATCAGTTTGACCCACAATGTCTTCACCAATATCCTCTCCTCGTGTTGATTTTTCCCAAGCCATAATTGCAGTGCTTTCGGTTTTGAAGGAGGTTCCTTCGATGTCAATCTCAGGTTTAGCAAGGGCCACGGGAATTGACCGTCGTACAGTGGCGAAAGCCATTGATCTGATTGTGAGGGTTCAGGATTCTTTAGCCACTGGAAAAATCGAGCGAAGAAGGGTGGGGAAGATGTGGGTCATTTCCTTATCTACTAGAACAGTTGAATTCTTCCAGAACGCAATAAAGAGAGTTCTAAGGAGAGGATAGAAGGACTGAACATATCGCTCCCTAGGTGGCTCCTCTATCGTAATAGAGGATTAACTGAAGTTCGATCAGCATCTATACTCCTTTTTTTTTCATCTCTAGCCATTAGTACCACCTCTCTTCTGTGGGGATTATTGGGATGGAGAGTAATAGCTCAATTAATTGCCATTGCCTTCATTGTTGTTGGCGGCGAAAGCTACGTATCCTCAAAGGGGTATTATCAATATACCAGACAAATAAACAATGGACCCTTTATTGGGAATGTTCCATTATGGATTCCATTTCTCTGGATATTTTCAATTCAGGCAGGTTTCCTTATCGGGTTTTTCATGGGCCTAGATGGTCTAGGCGCCTGTATTTATTCGGGCCTGTTTGCCGTAGTTTTTGACCTTGTTTTTCTTGAACCCTATTTTAGCAGAAAGAAAGAATATTGGGTATGGAAGCCTGTCGAGAATGGATATTTCGGATTCATCCCTCCAAAAGTCAATAGATTCACTGCACCTCCAGGCAATTACATTGTTTGGTGGATATTTCCAATGTTTCTAAATTACATAGTCTTTCTTCTTTCAGTTCATTTTCCCTAAGACCGGCTAGAAAATGCAATATAAGGGAAACTAGAGGAGGTTTCCAGAAACCTCCCTAGATATACTATTTCCTCAATTTCAAAACCAGAATGACAATAACAACTGCAACTGCACTACCGATTCCAGCAATGAGCACTATCAACATCACGCTTCCATCTTCTGGAAGGGGAGCAGTTGTATCAGTTCTCTATTGTTCCATTAGCAGCTGAAACAAGCGCGATTGAAAGAATTGCACCTGTTGTTCCAGTTATTATGCAATTCTTGATAATAAAGTGAGATGTTGTGCCGGTAATGAGGATTCCTCTATCCCCATTTGCAACACTCATAACAGCACCATCCAGTACATATGGATCTCCTTCTGTTCCAGCTCCTGTGAATCCAGCAGCTATGAAATCTCCATTATTCCCAACATACATGTTGTTTGCTGCCAGTCCCATCGTCTGTTCAATGGGTGAGTTCTCTAGGTAATTTGTATCAAATCCAGTACTTGCATTCTCTTGTGTAAAAAGACCAAAACAAAGGAAGAATGCTAAACTGAATATGATGTATTCACTAGGCATTAGCGTGTTAAAAAAAGAAAGGTAGAGGAGACCTTTGAGAGGTCTCACTCAATATACTATTTCTTCATTTTCAGTACTAGTACTACAATGACAATGGCGATAATACAACCAATTCCTGCAACGAGAGCAATAATCATTGCACCTCCATCATCTGGAGGCGGAGTTGTACTGCCTGATGTTTCTGTATCAGTTGTAGTTGAAGTGGATGTTGTCGTTGATGTTGTTTCAGATGTTGTGGTAGTTGTTGTAGTTGTGGTAGTTGTAGTGGTTACAACTTCAGCCACGGTCACAATAACTGAATCAGAAACGGAATTTCCACTGCCATCTTCCAGAGTTAGAACATACTCCCAAACACCTGCGGCTGCATCAGATACATCGATGTTGATTCCTTGACCTGTCCACGGTCCACTGTCTACACTAGTACCGTTCTTAGTAACTGTGTAGAGATATGCATCAAGATCAGACCCAGTCCAGTTTATCCACTTTGCATCCTCGGTTCCCTCATCGAATGTAAGATTGTCAGGGGAACTGATTGTTGGATTAGTTGTATCAACCACACTGAAGATGACTTCATCTTTAACCAAATTACCTGTCGCATCTAACACTACCAGAGTGATGTTGTACACGCCCAAATCCAGGTCAAATGTCCACGAAATCCATACCGAGTCCCAAACTCCAGTGTCAACTTCAGAACCGTTTTGATAAAAAAGACTGAAAATTGTTCCTATAAAAGCTTTGATAGTATAATTTCTGAAGAATTT
>CAYMLT010000414.1:0-2772 GCA_964391265.1 uncultured archaeon | reverse complement strand
TTGCCAGTACTCCTCGGCCACCTTTTCCAGGCTGGCCTTCGGATCTTTCATCTTCCCCTGATTGTCGCACGCCAACAGGAAGAGGATACAGATAATAGCGCTCAAGAGGAAAAATGGGTATTTTTTGCACATAATCACTCCTTATGTGGGGGTGTTTAAAAAGACGCGGATCCCTCCATCATCAGTCCCGTGCCCAAAGGCGTAATTCACCACAACATCCCTTTTGCCGTCCTGGTTCAGGTCAATTAGATAAACATTGGAAATTCTCTGCAGGCCGCTATCGGGAAGCCCTGTTCCACTTATCTCCTGCCACTGGTCACCTTTACGGGTAAATAGCCTCAGGCCTCCTTTGCCTGTTCCTCCGACAATCTCGATACTCCCGTCGCCGTCAATATCAGAGGCGCAGAGGGCAAGAAACACCTCTTCGTCGGGCAGGCCCGCGGATGTATCGGTAAATCCCTCAGGCCCACTTAAAAAGGCCCTTATCCCCGCTACACTCTTTTTGCCTAAGCCCGCTATGGAGGCGATAAGGTCATCCTTTGCATCCCCGTTGATGTCGGCCAGGGCCACGGAAGGGTAGTGCACCTCCTGTGGCAGGCCTTTATTAAAGGGGGTAAAACCGCCCTTGCCATCGCCGAGCCATACTATCAAATCCTTCCAGTGCACAGAGGAAGCAATGGCGATATCCCTGTTTCCGTCTCCATTGACGTCACCGGTGGTCAACTGGTCGGCAAAGAGCCCCTTAACCTCCTTCGGGTCCCCAATGCGAAAGGATCTCCACCCCTCCTTTGACCAGGAAAAGACCCTGCCGCCGCTCGGCAAGGCGTTGTCACCTCCAAAACTGGCCTCTGAGGCAGCGGCGATGTCTGAGATGCCATCATTGGTGAAATCCGCTGACACTAAAGCCTTTGACACGAACTCCTGCGTCTTGGGTATCCCGACGGAAAAATCCATATACTTCCCGTCGCCAGTTCCCCTGAAGACCTTCACCCCCTGAGAGTGAATCCCAAGGGCGATATCCGCCGTCCCGTCACCGTCAAAGTCGGAAACAGCAATAGAACCGTAATCGTAACCGATATCAGGGGGCATGTCGAGCGGAAATTCCGACCATTTACCCTTACCGTCACCGTACCACACCACGGCCCCGCCGTACTCCTTTGTTGCCAGCCTGGGACGGGGGGCCAGGATATCCGTATGACCGTCGTTGTTGATATCGAAGAAGGCCAGGCCCTCGCGCCACTGGCCGGTTGCCGGAAGCCCCTCGGACGAGGCGACAAAGGCCATTTTCTCAAACCCCTTCCCCTTGTCTGGACCCTTTTTTGATACAGGCGCCCCGGAATCACACCCAAAGAAGACTATAAGAACGATAATAAAAACTGCATATTCCCTAATTTTCATCTGCTTCTCCCAAAAAAAGACTCCTGCGGCCCAAGGGAGATGTTTCCATGGACCCAAAAAAAGACCATCAAAAAGGCGGGTCATTCAATGACCCGCCTTTTGCTTGTGCAATTGCAATACGCGGTTACCCGCGGTTAGGGTTAGGGCGCATCAAATCCAAACCTATCCCAAGAATCGAGCCACCTGACATCCCTGTGGATCTGGGTCAGGTACGACCAGGATTCATTGGCAGGGCCTTTTGCGAAAGACCACGTATATCCGGCCCATTGCCAGTCCCGAGCATCACCGAACAGGCTTTGAGCATCCCACGGGGGATTCCACCAAGCACCGCTTTGATCCGGGAACTCAAGGGCGAGCCAACCTTCCCTTGGATAGACCCCGGAGGGGAACAGGCTTTTGGGGAGAAGCTCGAGCGCTTCGAGACATATGATATTCAGCTCATCCGGGAGATTAATAGTGGTTGACTTGACATGTTCGTCGTCATCCCTTATGAGAAAATGGGCCTCGGCCGTCGGAGCCGTCCATGGCGGTGCTGTCCAATTCGTACTCTTCCAGATCCATAGACAGGTGTCTGATGTATTGGCGTCAACGATATAGAACCTCGGATAGAGGCCAAAGGCCTGGGCAGGGCCATCAAGCAAACCTTGCTGTAGTTGCTCAGACCGTGCTAAAGCATTTGGCGACCATGCCTCCAACCCACCTGGAGCCATCGGTAGTACCCCATTTTTAACGTACTCTCTGAACCAGGTATTGGCTGCTGCTGCCTGACCTGCCTGAAGATTAAGAACTATTGTCTGTCCGATCATCTGGTTAGCGTTGGCGGCCCAGCCACCAGCGCCGTCACCTATTTGCAGATCAAGATAGAGGTACCCTGCCCAGTGATCATTAATTCCGTCACCGTCTATGTCTACCTCGAACTTAGTCAAATTGCTACCGGACAAGCCATCAAGAATTCCAAAGGCATCAGTTGCAACAATATCATAGTCGGAGCCGTAGATATAGTCATCATCGACGGTCGCGCTCCGTACGGTCATGATCGTCCAATGAAATCGCCAGGCAGTAAATTTCTGTTGTGGCAACGCAACCCCGTATCCCCTCACGTCTGTAAACACGGCAAGGGTGTTAATGGCGGGCGCCTGCATTCCCACTAAAAACGGGACTATCGCGTCACAGCCTGGAACGTCGTCCGGGATGCCCATATTGGCCTGTGACGGCGCCACGATAAGGGCAAAGGCCGCAAAGACTGAAAGCACTATAAAAAATTTTTTCATCCTCTTTTCCTCCTTAAAATTAGATTCATAAATGAAAACATCTTGTTAACGGGCCAAAGGCAATTCTAATCTTTTTCCTGATTTATCACCCCCTTAAAAATAG
>CAYMLT010000413.1:0-2782 GCA_964391265.1 uncultured archaeon | reverse complement strand
GTTAGCAAGAGCGTTACTTGAAATCAGTTTCGATCTCTTTTTTCGATTGCTGGCTTGAGATGCATCTCTCAGTGCACCTCTAAGACAATCAGGTACAGTTGCCAGAATGGATGGCGTAGCTTCAGGTTCAGGAATGCAATATGACCGACTACTGATAGGTTGCATATAATCACACCTCCGATAGTATATGATGTTTTAACATATTAAATTCCACTAAAATGAGAGAAGGAGGTTATTTGCATAAGCCACTGCACCAATTTTCGACATTTCTAAGAAATGCTAGTAGGATATCCCTAATTCGTCCTTTATGAGGGGCTTATATCACCCATTTTTTGCAACGGGAGTCAATACTTTCCCAATATAGTGATTCAAGAATCAAAAGCCCCCTTGAAAAACAACGTGGGGGATTTCGACCTAAAAGCAAGATACAAGTTCAGCAGGTGATGCTTGACGTGGAAATATGTAATAACACAGGATTGTACCGACACGAATGTCCGTGTCTGGATTGCATGCCTTGGGTTTGGCGATTCAAGGAACTCTGTACCGACTGTGAGACAGTGAGCGATGTTGTAGAAAGACTTGAAGACACTCTTGCATACTTCAGTGCCTTGGATGACGGAGGATACACTATCTCAGGAGCAATAGAGCATGACTACATGGAGATTCGACCACCAATGAGATACGGTCTCTACTGGATGCGTTGTGATGATTGCGGTTCTTTCTTCGAAGTGCCGAAGGGGTCATTATCTCTGAACTGTGGCATGTGTAAACCTGATGCAATAGCACGAGGAGAGACGTACTACTAACGAGAATATAGTATAAAGAATGGTTCCCTGAGGGGGAGGGAACTGGACTTTATATTTTGCAAGGTTTCAGGACACTTCATACCGACAGATGACAACTACGAGCAAAATACGCTTATCTAAGTAGCTGAGTAATCTTCATACGTTAGAGTCTGAATCCCATTAGGCATGGAGGATTATGCATTGGCCAAGGTAGAGTTCCCGTTCATAGATAATAGAGGCAAAACAAGAGTGTTGAGTGTGAACAATTCCGCAACCAGAATCGAATTCACCAACAAAGGAATTGCTTCAATCGATCTCACGCCAATAAGACAATGTCTGAGACTTCGAGATTTGTTGTTTTATGGAAATGATATTGTTCAACTTGATCTAGCTCCATTAGTTGGATGTACGATGCTCCAAACCCTAGTACTACGAGAGAACAGACTTCAGGAAATCGACCTTTCACCTTTGAGTGAACATATACAACTTGTACGGATAGATTTGAGAAAGAATCAGCTACAGTCGCTAAGCGTTGACCCGTTAGCAAACAAGAGAATGCTAGAGAAATTCACAGTTGATGGAAACCCCCTCATCGAGATAGATATCAGTGCTCTTATCACATGCAGAAAACTGAAAGAAGTTGACATCGCTCGACACACGAAAGTAAAGGCAGACAGGAGTCTCCTAAATACACTTCGAGGTCCACTTCGTTCGTACAAACACCGCATTATCTGGATTGACAGACAGACAACTCAAGGTCAGCAACAACAAGTTCCTCAACACACTGTATCAGTATCATCTATAGCCAGAACAACTGTTCTTGGTCTTTTGAAGTCGGTTCCTAGAATTAGTATGGGGAGTCTTTCACAGCATTCCGGGATGACACCTGATGAGGCTCGGGAACTAGTATTCGTGCTTGTTGGGAAAGGAGAAGTTGCTGGAAGGTATGATCCAGATTCAGATGAGTTCATCTCACTAGTCGCGGCCCAAACGGCAAGGGAACTGATATCAGATGGTCCAACGATTCACCTGTGCCAGTTTTGTAATAGCCCACTACCGCGAGCGCTTTCTGCAGGAGATAGAATAGTCTGCGAAAGCTGCGGCCAAGTGAATGAAGGCTAAATCCGTCGCTTCCAGAGGACCAAAACCCCAAGAATAACCACAATACTCCCAGCAGTGATGCCTATGCCCGGAAGACTTAGATGGAAGTCAAAACCGCTTGGGCATCCAGCATATACCGATTGCGTGGTGCTATGATTAAGCCCATAGAAGTAGTTGGGATTATATGTCATCTCAAGATATTCACCAGGAACATAGCCTGAAATGTTAAAGGGACCAGATGTGACCATGGGCTCACTTGGCGGATTCGGATTCCATGTATTCCAACCATTCAAACCAATAGCTTCGAATATGTGCTTGGGAATGATGTACTTCAAACCAACGGTGTAAATATGCCAATAGGAAACACCATAGAACTCAAAGACGACAGTCCAAGGATTTGGAGCATAAGAAGTATACATCTGCCCAAGGTCATGTCCAAGAGGATTCCCTGGAGCATCACGGTAGTAGTTCATTGTAAATGCTACATCTTCACTTGTGAGAGGCCTGCCATCGGTCCAAGTTGCATTTTGAAGAATCTGGAAGGTTATGCGTGTTCTTTCTTCTGGAACATGCGGATTATCAGCATGGGTTTCGATTTTGTAGCTCTCTGCAAGCCAAGGTATCAAATTGCCTTGTGCGTCCTCTTTCATCAATGAATCCCATGCGATATATGAATTAAAGCGATCATAGCCGCTATGTGATACCATGAAGTTGAACACGTCTATATCAAGCGGATTACTAAATCGTAGGGTACCGCCGAAGGGACCACCCATTTCAGATTTGAGATGAGCTTTGTAAGCAGTCCACCAACAGAGAGGCCCATCTTGAACATCATTTACAAAGCCTGCGAATCTATCCGAACGATAGGCGGCAAGAAGCGCATTCTGATAGCAAAT
>CAYMLT010000412.1:0-2817 GCA_964391265.1 uncultured archaeon | reverse complement strand
CGCCTAGTCAAAGTGAATTCAAGATTCCTCTGAGGCTGATTTGATGCACGTTATTGGAGTAACTTGGAGAGCAAGAGATGATGGCTTTGATTCCGGTCTGACTGTCCGAAATGCATCTAACGAGCTTGAATTCATTAAGATCGAAAGGGATATGCGTATTTCTTGGTCACTGAGAGGTCCCAAGATGTGTATTGGGCGAATAGTCAATGACCATCAATTGGTTCCCTGTCCGCTTAATCGTCTAGTTTTGAAAGGTACTAAATGTCATGAATGTATTGCCCTAGATTCTTTTGAACCATGTATCCGTTGTACTGGAAATCAATGTGGAGCGGATGAGGTACGAAGAGAAACCTGCAGAGACTCTGATTACATTGTCTATCTCGCAGTTTTCAGCGACAGAAGCCTGAAGGTTGGTGTATCGAGCAAAGCCAGAGTAATGACAAGATGGGTTGAACAAGGTGCTGATTTCGCGGGAGTCTTATCAGAACTAAAAGATGGGAAAATTGCTCGACGTATAGAACACGATATTGGCAAGCATCCCGCTATTCAAACTGCTATTTCTGGATATAGAAAAAAGAATTCTCTACTTGAATCACTTACTTTGGAAGATGCATCATCGCTTGTTCAGGAATTCATATCCATGATACCAGAAGATTTCCGGTTTCAGGATGTAGAGCTTCAGAATCTCCTGCCCTATTATGGTCTTGAGGACTTGGATACTGAACCTTTATCTTGGCTATCACGTAATCAGAGTGTTGCTGGCCAAGAACTTGCAGGAGAAGTAGTGGGAATGAAAGGATCTCTATTAGTTACACATATTGGCCACGCATATAGGATAGTATCTCTAAAAAGGCTAGTCGGGTATGATTTGGAGGAGGAAATTTCAACTACGGTGAATTCACAATCAGGTCTGCTTGATTTCTTTTGAGTAAGCTAAAATACGGGAACAATGGATGGCATATTAGCATGAATAAAAAAAGCGATATTACGGCGGTTCGTTACATCTCTTTGGTGCGAAGAACAGGTGGTGAACCCATTCTCGGCATCCCTTATAGAGAAATGAGTGTCGATCCAGACCTAATCGCGAGTTTTGTTTTAGCTATCATCATATTTGAAAACCGCCAACTCAGGACCTTCACTAAAGAAGGTTACGTTGTTGTTATTGAAGAAGGCCGACATGTTGTGGGGTTGCTCATTGTTGACAAGGTTGAGGACGATGAACCTTTCCGTGTGGAATTAAGGAAGATGATTGAAACCTTTGAAGATGAGTATGATATGCAATTAACCAATTGGAAAGGCGATATTCGTCCTTTTCGTGATTTCGCGTTGAGCATCCTCGGATCATTTCCATATCGCGAAATTGATGGCGAATTGGTGCCGCATATTCTTTCTCCCTCCGAGGCGAATCCTGATCGAAACCAAGATATTCCTTGGAGCGTGGGGGAAACGGATGAAAAAATCCAAACAATTATTGGATTCATAAACGGAAAAAGAACGATAAATGAAATAGTAAAATCGACTGATTTTCCGGAGCGCGAAGGAATTGCAATTTTCTCAATGTTGGACCGCTATAAATGGATTCGACTAGAGAAGAAGCTTGGCCCGGCCTCCTATCTTCGGAAACTATCAGACCCGCCGATGTATTTGATAGGCGCCTATGGGGATCAATTGACACAAATCGTAGAAACCTTTGATGGAATTAAGAGCCTCGCTGAAGTATGTGAAGTTCTTTCGTATACTGTTGAGGTTGTGACTACTATCGCACGAAATCTTATTGACGCTGGGGTGCTAGGATATGCTGAATCAAATTAGGCACAATCCTTATAGAATGGATTGTAACACATACAATCCTTCTTTACTAAGGGGCGTGAGACATGTTAACGGAGGAGAGGTTGAGTACATTGTCAATTGACGTTTCCAAAGTACGATATATCTCTCTAATTCGTTTGGAAGGCGGAGAATCCCTACTAAACATTCCATATGCTGAATTAACAGTTGATCCTGATCTCATTGCTGGTTTTGTTACGGCGGTTATTATTTTCGCCAAGACTCCAATACGCACAATTAGAAAGGCTGCATATGACATTCTTATTGAGGTAGGAAAAACTACTCTTGTTCTCTTGGTTGTAGATCCAATTCCTGATGAAACTCCTTATCGAGCAAAGCTTCAGAAGATTCTAAACCAAGTGGAGGAAGAGCATGGGAAGAAACTCGAAAGCTTTGAAGGTGATGTTCGAAGATTCAGAGAATTTGCTATATCTGTCCTGAAAGAATTTCCATATTCTCTGCCTGATCTCGACTTAGTCCCAATAAGGAAGGAGAAAGGCATAGCCATTCCTTATCGTGTTGGCAAAGTAGATAGCATGCTGGAGAGAGTTGAGAGTTTCATTAATGGAAAAAGAACTGTATCTGAAATTCTCGATTTGATCAATCTACCTGAAGATGAAGTCATGGCGCTAACCTCCATTCTCGGAAAATATCATTGGATTTTCTTCAAGAGACGGCTTACTGAAGACGATGTTCTCGTTAAAAGTGAATGCCCCTCAGTTAAACTGGAAAGCCTGATAGCCCAATATGGCATGCCTCTTACGGAGCTGATGAGACAGTTTGAATCTCCCGCCAAAGTGAAGGATGTCCTAGATGTTTTGCCCTTTGACCGAAATGCGTGTTGGTTCATAGTGAATAAATTGCTTGAGATGGAATGTCTCCAAACGGTCCAATCATAATAATACTGAATCACAGCCAGGGATACCGACAACATCGCTCCGACATTGTTTGCAATGAATGAATTGTGGCAAATATTCGGCTGCTATTCTC
>CAYMLT010000411.1:0-2818 GCA_964391265.1 uncultured archaeon | reverse complement strand
TCTCCAGTCTATTATCGACCAACAGTAATTGAAATCGATGCTGATGATAACAGAGCTGGGGTCAAAGAGGTCGTACTTAGTTACAATTCTGGATTCGGCTGGACACATCTCCCGGCAACGTACGAATTCACTCACTACGAGTCCTCAGTTCCGACATTGCCATGGAACACGACAGTCGATTACTATGTTACTATCACTGACTACGCTGGTAATGTCTTCGTTAATGATAATGGTGGAATCTCTTACACCTTCATAGTAGGTGATGATGTGCTACCAACTGTTGCCCTATATGGAGTTGATGAGGACGAAGTCGTATCTGGTGGAATCTTTGGCAATGCTACGGTAGCGGATAGTGGGAGTGGAATCGATTATGTTGAATTCCTACTTGATGATGTGGTGTTCACAACAGATGACTCTGCGCCGTATCAATTCAGTTATGGGACATTTGCAGTAGACAACGGCACACACACACTTGCAGCAAGAGCATTTGACAATCATGGTAACAATGCTAGCGATTCAATTACTATCAATGTCCAGAATGATGTCGCTCCCCCAATCGTTACAGGATTGGTTGTGAACCCAACTGCTCCCCAATATGGTCAACCTGTAACATTTTCCGTCAGAGTCTATGATGCTACACCTTTATTGAACAATGTTACACTTTGGTTCCGTGCAGATGAAGGGCCATGGAGTTATTTACCACTCATCAATAACTACAATGGTGTATTTTCAAGAGAGCTAGATTTTCAGGATCTTCAAGGTTGGAATACTTTGGTTGAATACTACGTAATAGCCTATGATTCGACTCCCCTGCTTTCTGCGCAGAACCTAGGATCTGCAGAGGCCCCCTTTAGCTACGTCGTTGGGGATAACATCGCTCCAGCACTGGGAGTAAGTGGCCCTCCGAGAGCTGAATCCCTCAAAGGTTCCGTGCAATTCAATGTTCAGGCGTACGATGATGGGAGTGGGATTGATAGAATTGAGCTGAGAGTGGATAATACATTAGTTTCAGCGGCTGTAGATGATACTATTTCTCTGAATACCCTTGATTTCGAAAATGGCAATCATACATTGATGTTCACTGCAATCGACAACGCTGGAAATGTAGCTACATATACAGTTGACTATGAGGTCCACAATCCTATTGGCTTAGAGGGAATAGGCGAGTCATTGAGTTCTTTCATGGCATCATACGGTTTCTTCGTAGGTGCTGGGGCAATGGTCGCTGTTTTTGGCATAGGGAAATTGCTTCTGAATAGACGTTCTGCAGCAGGTGTAACTAAGAAGAGTACAAAGAAAGCGAAGAAGAAATAGTGTTTTTGAGGGAGGTCCGTCCTCCCTCGGTTTTCTTTTCCTTTTCCTTATTGCTTATTTACTGAATCAAATGTGTAGTGCTATCCTCAAAATGGGTGAACGAACAATGAATGTGTTCACGACAGATGGCAAGGCATTAGTGAGCAAAGTTCCTGTTGATGCAGATATCAAGCAGAGCATGAAACAGGCAATTGATCTCATTGGAGGTATAAACAAGGCAATCCAACCCGGAGATAACGTGACTCTGAAGCCAAATCTGAACACATCCGATCCATTTCCAGCTTCAAGCGACCCAGATTTCATCCGTGCCATTGGGGAGTTAATAATGGATGCGGGTGCATCTACTCTGTGTATTGTGGAATGCTCGATGCTGAGAACATAGACACGAAATGTAGCCGCACATGTTGGATTGGATAGAGTTGCCAAAGATATTGGAGCTGATTTTATCTATCTCGATGAGCATGAATGGGTGAAGGTTAGGTTTCCAAAAGGTAAGACCATGAAGAGTGGATCAATCGGCAAGCCTCTACTGGATACTGAGAAAGTTGTCATTGCACCCTGTATCAAGACTCACCGATTAGCTAGATATACTGGGGCGATGAAATTATTCGTTGGCTGGATTAAGCCAAGAGACCGCCTCTTGATGCATGCTCGAAAGCTAGAACCAAAGATTGCTGACTTGGCATCCTATTTCACTCCAAATCTTATCGTAATGGATGGACGACGATGCTTTGTCACCGGTGGTCCTGCTAGTGGTCAGGTTGAGTGTTCCAATGTTATTCTTGCTAGTGGTGATATGATTGCAATTGATGTAGAAGGAGTTCGATTACTGCAGAGCTATAATGCATCTAATCGCCTTGAAATGAATGCTTGGCAGGTGCCCCAAATCCGGCATGCATCTTCACTTGGCATTGGTGCTTCTTCTGATGACGATATTCAACTGCTAGAACATGAATGAGGACCTAAGTAGGTCCATTCCCTACCTTTGGGAGCCAAATCCTGAATTCCGCACCCTTCTCAGGACTGCCTTGCACTCTATCGGCGACTGTGATTTTGCCTCCATACTTCTCGACGATTTGGGTTGACTGGTGAAGACCAATTCCACCATATCTGCGAGCCATGTCGAATAACTCTCTTTTCCTTTTATCGCCTATTCCTTTGCCATCGTCACTGATCACTATTTCATAGCCGTTCTGAGAATCTTCAAGGGAAATCCAGACATTCTTCTTTGGATTTGGATTGTGCTCAATTGCATTCATCAGAATATTTGTGATGAGTAACTCAAGATAATCATCCGCCATTATTTCGGCATTCATATTCTTAATGTCTAAATGGAATGTAGTACTCGCCGAGTGATGTTCAAGTGCCTGAGATATGCCCTGTATGGCATCAGGAATGGATCTTATTACCAATGGTATTGAGAGAAGGTGCTCTGTAGCTCTGACCTCTTCTATGAGTCGTGAACACCTTTGTACTGCCTCCTCAATTATCCCAAAGAATGAAG
>CAYMLT010000410.1:0-2818 GCA_964391265.1 uncultured archaeon | reverse complement strand
CAGTCCCATCAGTCACGGCATCATACAATGTCCCGTTTTTCCAATCTCCGTCAAACACAGATCGGTAATAGGCTGTCACATCCGTATCAGTCATTGCGATGCTCCACTCACGATTTGCTTTCCCGTTCGATTCTGGGAAGCTTGTTTTCGCCCAATTCCCAGAGTGTATAATCGTGGTGTCATTATCGATGATCACGAATTTCTGATGAGCATATGTAAAATCGGTATCACTTGTCCACTTGACTTCATATCCCAGTTCAGTAAGGTTATTTGCGGCGTAATCATTTTGAGCCGAATAACCAAGGCTTCCTTCACCCAACAGGAATTTCATATCAAGGCCAGGTTTTGTGTCATGCAAGTTATGAATTAGGTCAAGAATATTCGGATTGTTGATCCCGTATATCTCTACGTAGATACTTTCGGTTGCAGAATTCAAAAACTTCCAAAGCTCTTCAGTGCTCCCATCGGGAGAGGCAAATGTCGTCACATTCATGTTCTTATCAAAGGTTTGCCATTCATAGGTTTCTGCCACTACAGGCGTACTCACAACAGCATAAGGCATGGCTCCTGGAGTCACAGCAAAAGGTGCTGCCGCCATGAGCATGAGAAAGGCCACGGTCAAACCTAAGATTGTATGGTGGTTTGATTGCATAATGATGTTCTCCTCAGTCCACATTCGAGATAGTTAACCGACACATTCGCTAAACTTATACCTTACTCAATGGTATCAATTCTATGAAGGGGCCATAAGAATGAAACTTTTCTACAAAATTGAGCCTTCAGTCTATCGGGAAGCTCTGGATAAAATCAAGGCTGAGTTCGGGATGCACGAGGAAATAGATGAGGCCCGGACAACGCTCCTGCTGGATGATGAGAAGAAAATCGAACAAGTATCAGGTACATTCAATCCACGTGAGGATAACGTTGTGCAAATCCGAGTGGTTCTAGTGGATAAGTCATTGAAAGGGTTCTTCGACTCAGTTCTAGGAGAACCTTACAAGGTAAAATAGAAAGCAACGAAAATTAGAATCGACGACAGGGAGCCACCGAAAGAATCGGAAATGACCCCCTTGTCATGTTACCTTCACTGAAATCAAGTGAAGGTGGTTTAGTTCTGGATTATTCCTCGATAGCGCCCTCGGGGCACGAATCCACACAAGCATAGCACTCGGTGCAGTCGTCTGCACGATCAACCTGATAGACTGCCTTGTCTCCGACCACATAAAGTGTGGGGTCGACGGGGCAAACATCAGCGCATGTTCCGCAGGCGGTGCAATTGTCGTTTACTTTCCAGATCATGATTAGTCACTTCTCTATTGAACTCCTCATGAGTTCTTCAGGGGATTTGGCACGCACATCCCATTTAAACCTCTTGCTCCAACCCCGGTCGATGTTTCCGAGGTCAACCATTTGAGTGTTGTAGTAGGAATGTTCAAAAGGGGCACAAAAAGGAGGTCGGGAAACAGTCTATCTGACACATGGGACAATTAGTCAATCTGGTGATTGGTTTTGGGTGAATCGTTTGTTGATGAGCGACCAGACGGCAAATTTGCGCGTCGACTGGGCCTCATTGGTGCAACTAACATCGGCCTAGGTGCAATGTTAGGAGGCGGTATTTACGTTATTTCAGGAACTGCTGCGGGAATGGTTGGCCCAGCGATAATTGTCGCATATCTAGTTACAGGAGTACTCACTGTCTTCACTGCAATCAACTATGCAGAACTAGCAGGTTCAATTCCAAAACAAGGTGGCGGCTATACTTTTGCTGCGGAAACATTCGGTGGACTTCCGGGGTTCCTAACAGGCTGGTTTCTTTTTATTGGGAATGTTGTGGCGTGTGGATTATACGCCTTGGCAGTAGCTCATACTTTTCTCGTGTTTATACCCGGGGGCACAGCCTCTACAGCAGGGCTGATTGCTATCATAATAATTCTGATCACATTCCTTACCAATATAATCAGCATCAAAGGAGTATCCGGTGTTTTAGGAATTCTGAATATTGCCCAGTCCATCATTCTCTTTGGATTTATTCTTGTAGGACTATTCTTCATCCAACCTGCAAATCTGGACCCATTCGTTCCTGATTTCGTTGGCATTCCTCAATTCATGACGGCTGTGTCTTTTATTTACATCAGCTTCGTTGGATTTGAGTTGATCACAACAGCGTCAGAGGAGATTAAAGACCCTGCGAGGAATATTCCACGTGCAATCGTGTTAACTCTTGGAATAGCTACAGCGGTTTATATGGCTGCATCTTTGATACTTGTTGGAGCAACATCGTACACAAATATTGCAGATTCCACTACGCCAATCGCTGATGTTTACGGATTCATGCTAGGCCCAGCAGCCGTCTATATCGGTCTTGCAGGAATGGCAGCATCAAATTATGCAGCGCTTAATGCAACATTCCTTGCAACAGCGCGAGTTGCATACTCAATGGGGAGGGACAGGTACTTCCCCGGTTTTCTTGACCGGGTTCATCCAAAGCTCAAGACACCAATACCAGCGCTTATCGCCGCACTTGTACTGGTAAGTGTGTTTGCATTACCTGGCGATGTTTCGCTTGTCGCATCACTAGCTGACTTTGGATATCTGATTGGTCTCGCTATTGTCAATGCTTCTGTAATTGCTTTGCATAGAAAGGGACTTAGTGTACCGGGAACATTCAAAGCACCATATTTTCCAATAATTCCAATTATTGGCGTCACTACCTGTTTGCTACTTGTTCCAAGTCTTCATCCGGAAACTCTCATCCTTGGTGCTATATTGACGGTGATAGGATTCATAGTATACGGGTTGTACGGTGGCCGAAGAAATC
>CAYMLT010000409.1:0-2840 GCA_964391265.1 uncultured archaeon | reverse complement strand
GATGTCTTTCACTTCCTGAGAAATTCAATGAAGGAAATATCCGAGAAACACCCCTTGCAGAGATTTGGAATGATCCTACATTCAGTAGTTATTCTCGAAGAGTAACTCGCTCTCAACTTGGAGAGGTATGCTCAAAGTGTGAATATGCTGAACTCTGCAAAGGTGGATGTTCAGGTGTTTCATATTCACTTACCGGAGAATTTCATAGAGGTCCATATTGCCTGAAAAGAATTGAGAAAGACATTGGATTGCAGAACACTGATTCTTAGTCCAAAGAACTCATCTGTTTGTTACTACAAACTATTTCCTATGGTGCTGGTAGGGGATCCAATGCGTTTTGGATTGGAAGTAATCAGGCTAAAACTAGGTGAGAACGTATATCGTTTCGTTATGCGATTTGCTCGAACGAACAAGATAGATCCAATTACATCCAAAAAGCTCAATGAAGTCGGCTCTCTGTGTGGATTGAATACCTCGGAAACAGAAGAGGCATCAACTGGTTCGATTGCATCAACTGCTTTCCCCTTTTGTTTTGTGGTTCTTCTCGGACTTGTAGCGGGGTATGTAATATTTTGGGTTTATTTTTCGTGGCAATGGCATGCAACATACACGCCTGATACATTGTACGCCTCACTAAGCCCAAATGATTTCGATAATACAGGACAAGGATTCTAAGTTCCAATAATTTATTTGGCTGCAATGAACAACACTTGTATGGCATTGGTAGGGGATCCAGTCGGTGTAGGGTTGGATGTGATTAGGATTAGATTTGGTGAAAATGCATACCGTTTCGTTATGCGATTTGCTCGAACGAAGAAAACACGTCCAGACAGTTCCAGGAAGCTTGGAGAGGTTGGAGCTCTGTGTGGACTGAATGCTAAGGAAATAGAAGAGGCATCAAATGGATCGAATGAAACAACTGAATACCCCACTTGGATTGCGGTGGTTCTCTTCATTATAGCATCGATTGCAATTTCTTGGAGCTTTATTATGTGGCAGCATGCAACTTACACTCCAGGTACATGGTACGCATCACTCAGCCCAAACGATTTTGAGAAAACCATTGGCTTACATTGCTTTGCTTCTTAGTACGAATGATTTATCTTATCAAAATGACTAGTAAACCAACATGGCATTGGTAGGGGATCCAGTCAGCATAGGGCTGGATGTGATTAGGATTAAATTAGGAGAAAACGCATACCGATTTGTTATGCGGTTTGCCCGAAAGAAGAAAACAAACCCAAGCACCTCTAAGAAGCTTGATGAGGTGGGATCTCTCTGTGGACTAAATGCTCGCGAAATCGCTACAGCGTCAAGCGGGGCGAATAAAAATACCCAATTCCCATTTTGGCTTCGTATTTTTCTCTTAGCTGTTGCTTTCATTGCCTCATTTTTTATGATCTTCTTGGCTATTCAAATGGCAACCTATTTGCCTGGCACTTTGTATGCCTCGTTGAGTCCAAAAGACTTTCAGAATAGGCTTCGTCATTCATCAACCTTATTACCTAGTATGGCTATGTAGCAACGGAGAATGTCGTGATGAAGAAGGATGTAGTTCGGATAAAGGGATTATTGCGAACGAGCAATAGTGGTGTTTTGAAGAAGCTTCTCAATCCAATCCTTCGGCTTCGAAATCCTGGTTCTTCCACAATGCTATCTCTCAGGAAATTAGGCCACGGTATTGGACTTGATGATTCAGAGATTCATTCAGCTACCGGATACTATACTGGGGTATTCAGTAGATTTTGCTCGAGACTCATTCTCCTCACAATTATCGTTTTCTTCATCTTTGTCACTTTGGCTGGACTAGCTAACAATGAGGGCATGCTCGATTACTTTTTGCCTAGTAACTCAACTTATCTGCCGGGTACAAGGTATGCAAGCATCCGACCCAAAGACTTCAAATCAGGAATTTCGTAACTTAAGGCGACTGACATGAAGCTCAACGTTGGCTGCGGTCCTGTATACAAGAAGGACTATCTAAACATCGACGGATTTGACGATTCTGTTGCTGATGAAATCATGCACTCTCATTACCTGATCCTAGAAGATGAAATTGCCGATGTTGTCGAATGTAGTCATGTACTTGAGCATCAAGGTATCGCGCAAGCAATTTACTCTCTATCTGAATTCTTTCGTGTTCTCAAACCCGGAGGATCACTATTCATCGCAGCTCCAGATATCGAAAACACATTCAAACAATTCCTTGAATCAGGCGAGCAGAAGAGAAAGTATTTGATGAATTGGATATACGGTTTAGATCAGCCAGGGATGAACCATAGGTATGGTTTTCCTCCCGACCTAATGCAGCGTCTCTTGGAAGATGCCGGTTTTGTTGATATTAAGATTGCACGATTTGGAAAGGATAGCATCCATCCGGAAATCCGAGTTAAGGCTAAGAAGCCTGAGAATTCCTTAGTAAAACAACTCATTGCACAATTCAGAAGAGATCTAGTTCATGCAAATATCGTTGACCTGGAAGACCAAGTTATGGCACTTGGACTTGAAGAAAGCATAGGACTTGTCGTAAGCGATCTGGATAGAATTCTGCAGGATAGGAATTGGGCTCTCCTTCTTGATCTTCTTGCAGAAGTCTGCGTTTGCAATCCTGCAGTCGCCTATGCACTACTTGATTCGATTAGAGCAAATGATTACTTTTCTGATATCTTGCTAGATCCACTTGGTGAAATAATTCTGAAGTTGGACGAACTGGGTCTTCCACAAATCTTGTTGTATATGTTCGAGAAGTACCCGGGAGACGACATGAACTCTCGTGAGGTTTTCGAGGCAGTACGTAATCTTGGAATCAAGAGCGTGTTGAAGGCATTTTCTCAGGGAAA
>CAYMLT010000408.1:0-2853 GCA_964391265.1 uncultured archaeon | reverse complement strand
ACACCATTGGCCCCGCAAAGTAGCCAACAATCGCACCAATAATCAAGCCCACTGTGAAGAACGCATCGTCCATGAGTCCCTCTAGTAACCAGATGGATCGGTCAACTGATGTTGCCGCGTTGTATCCACCAACTTGGTCATTGTAACGAAATCCTGCAACATGTTGCCACCAGAAGTTCATAACCAAGAAATATGCTGGAAATACGTCTGCGATTCCATTGAAGCCAATGACCATCTTAACAGGCGTTCTATCCCTGATTGCACGAGCGAGTCTCAAATCTCCTGCACCACCAGATCCCATTGAATAGCATGCCGAAAGAATTACACATTCGCAATCTCCATAGGAAGATGCCCAGACAGCGTAATTATTGGCCTGCAGATAATAATAAGATCCATAGAGATTAACTCTAGGTCCATAGGGTGTCATAGAACCGTGGCTCACTACTTGAAGTCGGTCTCTATACCTTGTTTCAGTCTTGAATTTATACGAAGTAACAGAACTGCCCGTCGTTTGAACGAGACCCACTGATTCATCGCTTCCATACCAGCTGTTGTACGTATCTATTGCGGCCTTAGCGCCACGATGTACATCATAGATTGGATCAGATGTGTCAGGCATCATCATCCCGACGTCTTTCAGAGTTACTCTATTGATATTTGGCTCTGCGTTTACAGGTGTTATCAAGCTAAAAGCTGGAAGTGCAAATGATAACACCAACAAAGGCAGAACTACATACATCACTACTATTCTTTTTTCTGTATTCAGATGTATTCCTCCTTTCACGAAACCCCACAGAGTGAGGTTATTTTCTTTTCAGCAGGAAACAAAATAAATTCACCCCCAATACTTGGGAATACCACGATCAAATCGACTCATCTAGACAACTCTTTTGAGAATCGGGGGAAGAGTGTAGCGTCAATAAAATCCTCTTGAAACTCCGGATTTCCTGCGAGTTCAACGTGGATGATGGATTTTGTAACCTCTTCCGCAAGCATGCGTTTGGCTGATGAGAGTAACATCATCTTTGCACCTTGCCCCGCTGTGTTTCCAACCTGTTGTATTCTTTCCATGGGTATATCAGGGATTAATCCTATCCTTAGGGCTGATTTGGGTTCAATGTAATTTCCAAATGCTCCCGCCAATAAAATTCGATCAATTGCCAATTCATCAACACCTGCAATACGCATTAAAATTCTATTGCCAGCGATGATTGCGGCCTTTGCTAATTGAACTTGTCTCACGTCCTTCTGTGTGAACAGAATTCTATTCCTAAGATTGAATTCATGCTTGTCTACTACGACATACCCAAGTCCCGCTTCGTTATCCCGAATAATCCTCGGACCTTCTTGGAGACGTCCTTCTGGTGAAAGAAGATTTACTCTTCTTAATTCAGATACAATATCTACAATTGCTGAACCACAGAGACCTCTTGGATCCACATGTCCAATAACAGTCATATCAGGTGCCTCTTTGCTGTTTTGTATTGTGAGATGTTCTATCGCGCCTACCTGCCCACGCATCCCCTGTGATATTGTTGCTCCCTCAAATGCAGACCCTGCGGCTGTAGAGCATGCAAAGAGGTTTCCTTCGTTGGACAAAACAATCTCGCCATTTGTCCCTATATCGATGCCCAGCACAACCTCGTCAGAACCTTGGAGGTTCTGGGAAATTATGAGGGATGTGATGTCACTACCAACAAACCCGGCAATAAGAGGTCCACAGTAAATATCAGCATCAATCTCTTTGAAACCGAGAGGCTTTGCACGTACTTCTTTCGCTTCTGTTAGTGCAGGAGTGTAGGGCGCAACATTGAGCGTTGATGTATCTAGACCCAGGAAGAAATGATGCATCGCTGTGTTTCCAACAACTGAAAGTTTTGTGCAATCTTTCGGCTTGATTTTCGTTTCATTAAGAAGATTCGAAATCATCTTCTCAATGTTCTCCACAACTAGATGCTGGAGCGTTTTTTGATTCAATTCGCTTTCGGAAGCTGCTTTGAGGCGTGTAACAATATCTTCGCCAAATGCAACCTGCGGATTTACTGTGGATGCAGACGCTATCTGTTGACCAGTTTCAAGGTGCATTAAATAGACTACAATCGTTGTTGTGCCAATATCTATTGCAGCACCATATTGACCTGATAGTGTGTTGTCTGTAATCACATCTACTTCACCAGAGCGGCCTTCTGTCAAAATCTTAGCTTCAGAAGTTGTATTCAAGAGAACAATCCGCGAATCTGTTTCAATGGTATGTTTGCAAGCTAATCGGATTCCCTGTTCTATCTCTTCATTTGGCAGATGCTGTTTTTCACATTCCGTTGTTTCAGGTGAAGGTCTTATCACTACTTTGCATTTCCTACAAGTGCCTCTTCCTCCGCACTCCGAAGGAACGTACAATCCACTTTCTCGTATTGCATGGAGATACGATGTCTTCTCTGGAACCAGAATCCTCTGACCTGAGGGCTCTAGAATGAGAAGTCGTTTCTTCACCATTAATTCACCTAGCTGATCAAGAACCTGGGATGTGGTTTTTCCGGTCGTTCTCTAGTTTCAATGAGAATTCCTGAGAGAGCTGCATCTATCATGGCAACTGATGGATAAATAACTGGTGCATGCTTGGCGGGACCAATTAGAACAAAATCTGCGCCAAGGGAAACAGGCATCAGACTCGAACCAACTAGTGCGGGTGTCTTTGCATCTTTCCCGAATTTTGATACAAGCCCTTTCCACGTGCTAATCGCATTATGGGCTCCATTGCCAACTGGATATCCATACTTGTCCTTTAATATGTCCTGAGCCTTGCATGCTATCCCTAATGTGGGAATGTCCATAACTCCAGTATCTATCATGATA
>CAYMLT010000407.1:0-2854 GCA_964391265.1 uncultured archaeon | reverse complement strand
CCACGGGAGGTAGTACCAGTAGTACAGCACGATGTTGTACAGCGGCGCATCCTCGAACCGGCGCAGGTTCTGAATGTAGTCGACGATGACGAAGATCGCGAGCATGCCCGCCATGATGCCCACGAGGTAGCCCAGGAACGCCTTGATAAGGTAGACGGGCAGGATTCCGACCGCGCGGCGCACAATGTAGAACGGAACATTGATCACGCGGCCCAGCACGTGCTGCGCCGCGCGCAACGGCGCGAGCATCCGGCGCAGCGCCGCGCTCGCGCTTGCCTCGCGCCAGAGCCGCAACACCGGTTCGAGTGAGAAGAACGTGGTTTCGCGGATCATGCGCGTTACGAGGTACGCCGCACCAACGCCCACCAGGATGTTGCCGCCCCACATTGCGAGCCACGGCGGGATCACCATGCGGTCGGCAAGGGACTCCCCGCCTATCAGGAACACCCAGAAGAGCACGAAAAACAGAATGCTGTACGTGGCACCCACCGCCAGACCTCCGCGCCGTGCCATGATCCCGAGCGGCGCGCCAATCAGCGCAAACACCAGGGTTGTCGCCGGTATCGCGTATTTCTTGTGCACTTCGACCTGGTACTGCGCGATCTTGCGGTCCTGCACGTTCACCTGCTGCGCCACGCGGTTGGCGCGGTTGGAGGCGGACTGGACGCGCGGTGCGACGAAGCGTGTGTCGCTGCCGAGCAGTCCTGCCCACTGCTGGAACGTGGCCACCGAGTCGAACGCCGAGTCGGGGTGCTGCACCGTGTCACGCTGGGCCTCGACGCGCGACACGCGCGCGACAACCGAGTCGAGAAGGCTGTTTGCCTCGTCGAGTTGTGTCCGGCGGGTTCCGCGGAACGTGCCGATGTCTTCGAGCATCGCCTGCGCGCTCTTCTCGCGGTCGGAACGATACGACCGTTCTGTACGGCGGAACTCGCTGTCGACATTCTTGATAAACAGCACCTGCCGGTCGAACCGCCCCACGAAATGCTCTTCGGTGTTGGTGTGATCGATGCTGTGGGACTCGCCGTGGTAGAGCGTCAGCTGCAGGTACTCTCCGTCGGGTGTCACTTTGATATGGCCGGAGTCGGCGATGGTGGTGGAAGGATCCTGGCCGGGCACGTCCGAGAAGATCTTCACCTGCTGCAGCATGCCCGTGCGCGCATGCACCTTGTCGACGTACAGCACGTAGTTGGTGAAGTCACGGATGAGCACGCGCGGCTCGATGAACGCCGCCGGCTTCTTGCGCGTGATGTCGGAAGTGAGATTGGCGAGGCGGTGGTTCGTCTCGGGAAGGAGCAGGTTGTTGAAGAACACGAGCAGTAGCGCCAGCAGCGATGCCGCCATCAGCACCGGCAGCAGCAGCGAGTAGAGACTGCGCCCCGAGGCCTTTATGGCGAGGATCTCGTTGTCGGCCGACATCGTCCCGAACGCCATGAGTGTTGCCACCAGCGCGGCCATCGGGACCGCCAGCGCCACAATCCAGCCCATCTGTATCAGGAACAGCTCGAGCACTACGCCGGGGTCGAGTCCCTTGGAGATGATTTTGTTGAGCAGCTGTACCGCCAGGTTCATCATCAATATGAAGATCACCACGGCAAGCGCGTAGAGAAAGGGCAGGATATGCTTGCGGATGATGTAGCGGTACAGGATCATAGTGTGGCCGGGTGCGGCACGACATGCGCCGCATTCCCAAAATACCACGCGCTGGGGTACAGCACACGCGGTCGTCTCAGGTATTTTAGCGATGGGAGGCGGACTGTGCGAACGAGCGTGGGCGTGGGGCTCAGTGTCTGTATGGGCCTGGTGTGGCAGGGGTGTGCACCGTACCGTGCCGCGGGAGTGGCCGAACAGCTGCTCCCCGAGATAGACATCGTCGAGCTGCGCGACGATGCCACGCAGGCGCTGCGCAAGGTCGCGGCGCTCGAGCGGCGCGTGGACAGTCTGGCGCAGGCGCTGGCGGAAGCGCCGCGCCGGAGCGCCGGGCGGCCCGTGCCTGGTCCGCCGACAGAGCCGGCGGATCCCGTAGTCCCGCCCGTGCCGTCTGTTGTGCCCGAACGCCCGGCCGGAGAGGTCTACCAGGCCGGACTCGAATCGTTCCAGCAGCGGGACTACAGCCGCGCTTCGGAGCAGTTCGCCGCAATCGTGCGGCGTGCGCCGGAAGGGCCCTATGCGGCGAACGCCTGGTACTGGCTGGGCGAGTGCCTGCTTCGCCTCGAACGCAGCGCGGCGGCGCGGGCGGCGTTCGAGAAACTCGTCGCCGGGTTCCCCGCGAGCGAGTACGCCGCACGCGCGCGGCAGCACCTGGAGCGTCTCCGCTGAGCGTGGACGGGAGCGGGACGTATTTTGCCCCGTCCAGACGCCAGTCAGTGGCGCCGTAGAACGCAGAGGGGATCCGATACGACTATGAACCGACGTGTGCTGGCGTATGCAGGGATGCTGTTGTTGTGCGTCGTGGCCGTGGGCGCCGCGAAGAGCCGGAAGTCGAAGCTGTATCAGTGCGACAAGCGAATCGACCGCGCGCTCGAACGCTACGAGCGCGGGTGGTACAACGACGCAGCCACGACGCTGCAGGAAGTGCAGTACCAGTGCGGGGGGCACAGCCGTATCGACACGGTAACGTTCTACCTGGCCATGGCGCTGCTGCTCGACAAGCGGCCCGAGGAAGCGCGGAGCCAGTTCCGGCGCGTGGTGGACAACTATCCCAGTTCGCCGTTTGTCACTGAAGCCCGGTTCCGCAAGGGGCAGTGCAGCTTCGAAGCGTCCGGGACCTATGACCACGACCAGACCGAAACCCACGACGCGATTCGCGAACTGAGTGAGTTCGCGCAGGAAACCGGTGAGGGGGTGTGGGCAG
>CAYMLT010000406.1:0-2859 GCA_964391265.1 uncultured archaeon | reverse complement strand
GGTCGTGCAGGATTAGGTGTTTTCACCAGTGCGAAAAACAACAATGGTACCACAGGCTTTGATAATCCCCTATGGGTGATTGGCGTTGACAGCCCACAAATGTATCTTGGCTGTCAAAACCCAAGCGTTGTTATTCCACCAACCGTTGGTCTAACATCAATGCTAAAGAGAGTTGATGTTGCTGTCTACAACACAATCGTTGCTGTCAAGGATGGCACATTCACAGGTGGGGTTAGTGTATTCAACCTAGCTAATGGCGGACTGGATTATGAAGTCAATACACAACTTCTAACACTTCCTGCAAGTGTCATTACAGCTGTTGAAACTCTCAAGGCAGGAATCATTGATGGTACATACACTGTTCCCAGTGATCTAACTGCTCTTGCAGCTGCACTTAATCCATAGATTACTACATAGTAAATCGAGAGGCTCTTGCCTCTCTTCTTTCTTTTTTCTTACCGTAGTGTTAAATACTGCAATACTATAAGCCCTTGGCAGATTTCATACCCCTCTCGGGTCACCATGATGCTAAGGAGGAATCTGCAATCTACGCGGTAGAACTCGAAAATATCTCTAAAACGTTCCCTGGTGACGTGCAGGCAAACAAGAATATCACCTTGCGCATTAAAGAAGGTGAAGTGCATGGTTTGCTTGGAGAAAATGGCGCCGGCAAGAGCACGCTTATGAATATTCTATATGGATTGCTTTCTCAAACCGAAGGCACAATAAAAATACGAGATGAAGTAGTCACACTCAAGTCTCCACAGGATGCCATTGCTCGTGGAGTTGGAATGGTGCATCAGCATTTCAAATTGATACCGCCATTGTCTGTTACCGAGAATGTCATTCTTGGCCTAGAGCCAATCAAAATGGGTTCAGAGGCAAAATTAGACGTTGTGGATCCTACTGATATGTCAATATCTGCGAAAGTCAAGAAGGGATTATCGGCAATTCTTGGAGCATTCAGACAAATGATGCCAATCAATATCAAGGCCGCCGCAGAAAAAATACGCCAGATAGCAATAGAAAATGGGATGCAGATAGACCCCTATGCCAAAGTAGAGGACATTTCTGTGGGTTTACAGCAACGTGTAGAGATCATAAAGACGCTCTATCGAGAGGCGGACATTTTGATCCTGGATGAACCAACTTCGGTTCTAACTCCACAAGAAGTTGATGAGTTATTTCTAACGCTTGACAAATTCAAAAAAGACGGACGAACAATCATTTTGATTACTCACAAGCTAAGAGAAACAATGGCTTTGTGTGATAGGATTACTGTTCTTCGAGACGGGCAGCTTGTTGGTACTGTCAACAAGGAGGATACTTCTCCCGCAGAACTTGCACAGATGATGGTTGGACGCCCTGTTGTATTCACCACAGAAAAGATGCCCGCGCAGCCCGGAAAAGTCATTCTCAATGTTGAAAATCTTTATGTTGAAGATAAACGCGGCCTCATGGCTGTAAAAGGAATTAATCTCCAAGTTCGAGCGGGGGAAATACTTGGAATTGCAGGCGTGGAAGGAAATGGTCAGACGGAATTGGTTGAGGCTCTAGCGGGCCTTAGAAAACCCAAACAAGGACGCATAATGCTTGAGGATATCGATCTTACCGGAAAGAGTGTCAGATCGATCAGAGAGGCGGGAATTAGTCATATTCCAGAGGACCGACATGCAAGAGGTTTAGTGTTAGGCTTTTCAGTAAGAGAGAATCTTGCATTGGGCAGGCATTATATTGCCCCTTTTGCAACAGGACCAATGCATTCAATCTTGGATATGGGCTCAATGAGAACGCAGTCTCAAAGACTCGTTGAATCATTCTCGATTAAGCTGGCAGACATTGAAACTCCCGCAGAAAATCTATCAGGGGGCAATCAGCAGAAAGTAGTAGTCGCAAGAGAATTAGATTCCAGTCCGAAATTAATCTTGGCCGCCCAGCCAACAAGAGGGCTAGATGTGGGGGCTACGGAATACATCCACGAGGTACTAATCGATATGCGCGATAGTAATGCGGCAGTTCTTCTTATTTCTGCAGAGCTTGATGAGATAAGAAACATCTCAGATCGTATAGCAGTGATTTTCGGTGGTGAAATCATTGCCCTAAGAGATCCAGTTGAAACTGATAATCAACAACTAGGACTGCTTATGGCAGGTCATAGAGATGATTCAACTGAGGAGGTTGCATGGCAATGAGTGATGAATTAACCAAACAACAAGAACAACAACAATCCGCCAGGGATGGCAACTTCATCACTAACATGATGTTAAATGTCACAAAGAAGGTCAAGAGTCCTGAATTTCAGAAAACGATTGTCGTAACTTTGGGCTCCATTGTATTGGCAATGCTCATTGGCACTTTGGTAATGATGATAACCGGATTCAATGCGGGCCTTGCCTGGATTGCATTAATACAGGGTGCTGTTGTAAGATTCGACCGCCTCCTCTTCTACGCCACACCTCTAATATTTACAGGACTCTCTGTTGCCCTTGCATTCAGATGTGGATTATTCAATATCGGTCCCGAAGGACAGCTCTTCATCGGAGCAATCTCTGCGGCAATTGTCGGATTTTCAGTCTCATTGCCATTTGTAGTTCATCCGCTTGTTGCTATGGGAGTCGCGGCACTGATGGGCGGCCTTTGGGGTTTTGTTCCAGGGCTTCTCAAAGCCTATAGAGGCGCTCATGAAGTAGTCACCACGATGATGCTGAGCTATACAGCCCTTATTCTGACTCACTGGCTTGTATCTGGACCATTCCTTGAACCGGGCAACGAATACACTCTCGAAACACCTGACATCTTCGTCACAGCAGAATTGCCCAAGATATTTGAGGTTTACACCCATTTCGTCGTCGCAAGCGA
>CAYMLT010000405.1:0-2865 GCA_964391265.1 uncultured archaeon | reverse complement strand
CGGTATACCCTTTTGCGGCCTTCTCTCTGCCAATTCTCACTACTATAGTTTTCTTGCCTGAATCTCGGTCAGCATTATAATCCGCAAATTCATTGATATAAAGAACACCAGCAATGAGCAGCGCAATTGGCACTGATACAATAATGGGCGCCCATGCAAAATCGAGAGCTTGAACAAAATAGGCTCCGAAAGTCATTAGAACTCCGAAATTCAGACCAATGAAGATTTCCCCAATGCCACGCTTCACAAATCTGAATGGTGGAGCTGTATAGAAGAAACCAGAACCTGCACCGATGACACCGAGCACCAAGATAAATAGGCTACGTGTTAACGCCAGATAGACTCCAATAGTTCCAGCAATTGCAAAGAACACGAAGGCACCAGCAAGAACTTCTCTCGGAGATAAATATCCAAGTTGAATCATTCTGCTTCCACCAGTGAAAGGTCTAATGAATTCTACATTGATATCATCACTTCCAGACAAATCAGATGTGTGATCAAAATAATCGTTGGATACATTCGCTGCAATGTGAAGACAAATTCCAGCGACAAGAGAGAGCAAAAAAACGTCAATTAGTAGTATGCCTTTCATTGCCCATGCTACGGCTGTGCCGAGCAGAATCGGTACAATTGCACCGGTGAGAAAAGGAGCTCGAATTTCAAGTAGCCAGATTCTTGCTTTACGAGGCTTTTCAATTAGTGGGTTCGATTCAGCCATATTGTGTCATGAGCAGCTCATTCTCAAGACCTAAAAAACTGTTCCTCTTTGTCAGAATTCCTTAATAGGGGAAATGGATTTGAATAGAACAGAGAAGCAGACAATAGGAGTCATTATCATTGCCTGAAAGAGAGAGTGTCACAATGGATACCCCGAATTCCGACACATTCAGGCATGCAGAGATATCTAATACTGAAATAACTTTTCTAGATGATCTCTCAAAAAGCGTAATTATCCGAGATCGCCTCGCTCTCATCAACGACGAGATTGAGAAATTCCTAGGCGCGGAAGCAGGAGAACCGAAAAGGCTCTATGAAACAGCTGCATATCTGCTAAGAGCAGGAGGAAAGAGACTACGGTCGTTGCTCGTCCTCTTATCCTGTGAAGCAGTTGGAGGAGATGCAAAAAAGGCTCTACCATTTGCAATTGCAACTGAGTTTGCTCAAACAGCGAGTTTAATTCACGATGATGTCATCGATGAAGATCCTCTGAGGAGAGGTGTGCAGTCCACACATGCGAAATTCGGTCAGAAGATGGCCATTCTCGCTGGAGACCTACTTATTGCGCAAGCGATTCGGGTGATTGGAAAACATGCAACGCCCGAATTACTGATCGAGGTGGCAAAAGGCGGTATTCGTATGTGTGAGGGAGAAGCCGCGGATATGTTAATGCAAGCAGAGAATCCTGAGAACATGACAAAAGAAAAATATCTCAGTATGATAGAGAAAAAGACGGTTTCTTTTCTCAGAACTGCGACAACCATGGGCGCTTCGGTAGGGGGTGGAACCCAAGCGCAATGCGATGCGCTAAAGATCTATGGTGAGAATCTTGGCTTTGCATTCCAGATTCGAGACGATATTCTGAATATCATATCTTCAGAGGAAATCACAGGCAAATCAGTGCATTCCGACCTTCTATCTCAGAGATGCAGTTATGCACTTGTTCACGCACTAGAATCTTGTACTGAAGATGAGAAGACAAAATGCTTTGAACGGCTGTCTCAAGCTGATACAGCATATGCACTAGAATTGATACACAAAACGAATGCAATACCATATGCAATTGAGCTCACACGAGAACATGTAAACAGAGCTAAGGCAATCCTGGACGGGCACAAATTTGTAAATGAAACAATTCTAAAAATGATTGCAGACTTTGTCCTTCACCGATTGCATTGAGCAATAGCAACTACATTTCGTAACTTCTTTCTTGATTAACGATGTTATCTACAGGGAGCAAGTTTTCCGATACGCTCTTATGTCTACGAATTAGTTGCATTTAGTAACTTACTTTCGAATTGCTAAATGTATCTTGTACGATTTTATGCAAAGAGAAGGAAAGGATTGGCTCTCGGAGATTGTTTGTGATGATCAAACAGAAAGAGCTGCAGGAACTTGCAGATATAGTTGGGGAGGACTACTTCTCAGCAGAAGCCTACATGACGGACCTTTATTCAAGCGACATTGCGGCACTCCCGGGTCTTGTCAATGATCTTCTACAAACCAAGGCGGATGCAGTTGCCCAGCCCACAACAACTGAAGTCGTTTCTATTCTTATGAAGTACTGCAGTACAAAAGGAATTCCAGTTGTACCTAGAGGTCATGGAACGAGTGGCTATGGTGGAGCATTACCTACAAAGAATGGACTCATTATTGAAATGACACGTATGAATAAGGTCTATAGCCTAGACAAGGAAAACATGACGGTGGAAGTTGGTTCAGGTATAATCTGGGGACATCTCCTTGAAATTCTAGAGGATGAAGGCCTGTCAGTAGCGGCATATCCATCAAGCGCACCATCAAGCACAGTTGGAGGTTGGGTCGCTGCTGGTGGTACTGGAATCGGTAGTACCAAATATGGAGGAATAAGAGACCAAGTTGTAGATTTGGAAGTCGTTCTCCCTGACGGGTCTGCTATAAGAACAAAAACAGATGGCAAACAACTCTCAATCAATCAAAAAGAACCAGAGTATTCTTACTATCCTGGTTCAGAAACTTATGTTTGGGCACCCACAGATCACGAACAGATTGGTGATGACGTATCAGAACTTTTTATTGATAGTAATGGCGCATTAGGAGTAATCACAAAAGTTGTTCTAAAGCTGATTCCACTTCTTAATATTAGACCATTGGTTGCTTCGTTTAGAA
>CAYMLT010000404.1:0-2878 GCA_964391265.1 uncultured archaeon | reverse complement strand
GGCCGTCCGGGTTCTTTTTCTGCGGCATTATGCTTGAACCGGTGGTTATTTCCTTCGGAAGGGAAAAATAGCCGAATTCGGGCAGTGAAAAGAGAATGGCGTCCTGCGCGAATTTACTCAGGGTCAGGGCTATATAATCATATGAATCAAGCAGCATCGCTTCGGTCTTTCCCCGGGAATTCTGGGCATACTGAACATTGTTCTGCACCTTGCCGAATCCCATAAGTTTCGCCGTCATTTCCCTGTCCAGCGGCAGCGGCACTCCAAAACCGGCGGCAGAGCCAAGCGGTGACTGATCGATCAGCCTGATTACCGAAACAAGGTGTTTCGCATTATCTGCCAGTTCTTCGGCAAATGCTCCGGCCCAGATCCCGACAGAAGACGGCATTGCTGTCTGCATGTGCGTGCGGCCCGCCATGGGCACAAACTTGTGCGTTTCGGCGAATTCCCTGAATTGTCCTGCAAGATCAAGAACCAGTCCTGCTATTTTAAGCGCAGAGTCTTTTGCCCAGAGCCGGAGTGTTACAAGGATCTGATCATTACGGCTCCGCCCGGTATGTATTTTTTTCCCGGCAGCTCCTGTTTTTTCAGTCAGATATTGCTCGATAGCAGTATGACAGTCTTCGTCTGACTGCCTGATCACGAATTTCCCTTCATTATTCAGTTTTATTATTTCAATAAGTCCTTTTTTTAAACCGGCAAGTTCATCTTTATTAAGAATCCCGATAGAAGCCAGCATTTGGGCATGGGCCATACTTCCGATGCAATCAGCATTTACAAGCCGTTTGTCCAGCAGCGGGTCCTGTCCCACTGTGAATGCTTCAATAAGAGAATCAATACTGTACCCTTTCGCCCACATTTTTGCCATTTCTCAATTTCCTGTCTATTAATTAACCAGGAAGGACACGAAGTTTTTCATTTTAATCCTGGTGTTCTTCGTGCCCTTGGTGGTTTATACAATATTAATCGTCAACAGAGTATATAAACAAAACCAGTTTATCCTTTTACAGCCGAAAAGGAAAGTGCATTATCTTTCAGATCAACTTTTATGTGCTGTCCTTCATTGATTTTGCCGGCAAGCAGGAGTCTGGCCAGCTCATTCTGCACCAGATTCTGGATGCTGCGCTTTATCGGCCTGGCCCCGAATGCAGGATCAAAACCAGCCGAAGCAATAAAATCCCGGGCCTTATCGGAAAGGCTCAGAATTATTTTCTTTTCAGCGATCCTGTTTTTAAGTCTTTCAAACTGGATTTCCACTATCCTGACTATCTGCTTTTTATCGAGTCTGTGGAATGTGATTATTTCATCCAGCCTGTTCAGAAATTCCGGCTTGAATGTGCTTTTAAGAAGAATATCGATCTGCTCTTTGATTTTATCGTGTTTTTCTGCATTCAGAATAAGATCAGAGCCCAGATTACTTGTCAGAATTATTATTGCATTACGGAAATCAACGACCCTTCCCTGCCCGTCAGTCAGTCTTCCTTCATCAAGGAGCTGAAGAAGCACATTGAATACATCCGGGTGGGCCTTTTCAATTTCATCAAAAAGAATTACAGAATACGGCCTGCGCCTTACGGCTTCGGTCAGCTGCCCTCCCTGGTCATAGCCCACATAGCCCGGAGGGGCGCCGATCAGCCTTGAAACCGAATGCTTTTCCATATATTCACTCATGTCGATTCTTGTAAGCGCCTTTTCGTCATTGAACAGAAAATCCGCAAGAGTCTTTGCAAGTTCTGTTTTTCCGACTCCCGTGGGTCCGATAAACACAAAAGATCCGAGCGGCTTTCCTTCATCGGAAAGTCCGGTTTTATTCCGGCGTATCGCATCGGAAACAGCGCGTATCGCATCTTCCTGTCCGACAACCCGCTCGGAGAGAATGGTTTCAAGCTTAAGGTATTTGACCATTTCGCTGGCAAGCATTTTGGATACAGGGATCCCTGTCCATGCAGAAACAACTTTTGCAATATCTTCTTCGCCGACTTCTTCCCGAAGCAGCTGTCTGTCTCCCTGAATTTTTGCAAGTTCTTTGCTCTGATCATCAATTTTACTCATTGTCTGAGGTAAAAGGCCGTGTTTTACTTCTGCGGCCTTGTTCAGATTTCCTTCGCGTTCATAACGGACTTCGTCAGTCTTTAATTCTTCCGCCTGCTGTTTGAGTTTGCGGATTGTATCAATGATTTTCTTTTCGTTTTTCCACTGAAGCTGCATTGCATCGCGTACTGATTTAAGCTCTGCCAGTTCCTTGTCAATTTTCACAAGACGGTCGGCAGAGGCTTTGTCGCTTTCCTTGGACAGGGCCTGTTTTTCGATATTCAGCTGAAGTATCTTTCTTTCAGCCTGATCAAGTTCAACCGGCTGGCTTTCAATTTCCATCTTCAGACGGCTTGCTGCTTCATCAACCAGGTCAATTGCCTTGTCCGGCAGGAAGCGGGATGTTATATACCGGTCGGAAAGCGTGGCTGCTGCCAGCAGGGCTTCGTCCCTGATTCTGACTCCGTGGTGAATTTCGTAACGGTCCTTAATGCCGCGGAGTATGGCTATCGTGTCCTCGACCGACGGTTCCCTGGTGTAAACCTGCTGAAAGCGGCGTTCGAGTGCCGCGTCCTTTTCTATATGATTGCGGTATTCATCAAGAGTTGTCGCGCCTATCGCACGCAGTTCACCCCTGGCAAGTGCAGGCTTAAGCAGATTCGATGCATCCGTTGATCCTTCGGCAGCTCCCGCGCCCACGAGAGAATGCAGTTCATCAATAAAGAGTATTATTTCGCCATCCGATTCAACAATTTCATTAATGACAGCTTTCAGTCTTTCTTCGAATTCTCCGCGGAATTTTGCACCGGCAATCAGCGATCCGAGGTCCAGCGCAAGGATTTTCTTG
>CAYMLT010000403.1:0-2884 GCA_964391265.1 uncultured archaeon | reverse complement strand
TCCGGAGCCGGTGTCCGAGACCGAAAGGAGCACATACTCACCAGGTACGGCCCCCGGGCGGGTTCGGCAGTACGTCTTGTCAAGGGTGGCGTTTCCCGTCTTGATAATAAGCCTGCCGCCCTCGGGCATGGCATCTTTGGCATTGATCGCCAGGTTCATGATGATTTGCTCAACCTGGGTCGGATCGGCATCGACGGTCTTAAGGTCATCGGCCAGGTGAAGTTGGATCTCGATCATTTTGGGGATGGTGCGCCCGAGCAGGTTTTTGGCCTGTTTTACCGCCCGGTTCAGATCCAGCAGCAGTTTATTGCTTTCCACCTTGCGGCTAAAGGTAAGCAGTTGCCGGGTCAATTCGGCACCTCTTTGGGCGGCACGGGAAATCTCCCCTAGTTCGCGCCGGATGGGTTCGCGCTTATCATGGTCGGACAGCAGCAGCAAATCGGTGTATCCCTGGATGGCCTGGAGCAGATTGTTAAAATCGTGGGCAATACCCCCGGCCAGGGTGCCCACGGCATCCATTTTCTGAAAATGGAGCAGTTGTTTTTCGGTCGCTTTTCGATCCGTAATGTCTCTAATGGTAGCCCACATTCTTTCGGGGTTGCCCTTATCATCTTGAGCAAGATATACCCTGAGTTCAACGGGAAATATCGTCCCATCTTTCTTGATGTATTCCTTTTGATAAATGTCCGAATAGCCTCTTTTAAGGACTTGTTCCTCAATGATCCTGGCGTCAACAGGATGCCACTTTTCCGGCGTGATATCTTTATTGGTCAGCCTGTAGATTTCTGCTTCACTGCAGCCCAGCATGCGCTGAAACGCCGGGTTGAATTCGGTAAAGGTCCCTTCCATGGTGAAGGCGGCAAAACCGTCCCGCAGTCCTTGATAGAGCTCACGATATTTTTTCTCGGATTTTTGGATGCCCTCTTCGGCCAGCTTGCGATCGGTGATATCGATCGTTGCGCCCAGAATGCCGAGGATTTGGCCTTCACTGACGATCGGTGCAACCACGCTGTGATGAATCTCTCGCTTTCCCTGGCGCATGTATTCCACTTCATTCTTGACGGTCTTGCCCGAAAATGCGCGACGGTTGGCTTGCAGCCATGCATCAAGTTTATCCAATTTTATCGAAAGGTTCTCCGGACGCTTGCCGATCAGGTTCCCCCAGCGCGCCTTTCCGGCCGTATTCTGAAGGATGTAGCGGCCGTCCGTACCAATGGCAAAAAAGTCAAACGGCAAGCTTTCAACGGTCGAGTGCAACAATGCCCGGCTTGTTTTGAGCTGTTCTTCCGCCGTTTTCAGTTCGGTAACATCATAAAATACGCCGCTTACATATTCGATCTCTCCGTTTGGGTTGCAAACGATATAGCCTCTTTCTTGAATCCAGATGATATCCCCGGCAGAGGTGTTAATCCTGTAATCGCGCACATAGGATTTGTCCGTTTTTAAAGCCCGGATAAACGCCTGCCTGGCCGACTCGACATCACCGGTTACGATCAGATCACGCCACTTCTTTTTCCCGGAATTAAAGGCGTGCATATTGTAACCGGTCAACCGTTCGACCCTGTTGTCGTAAAACTCTACCGAATAATCCTTAAACCCTTTGAAAACAAATCCCGGCAAATTATTCACCAGCAAACGATACAGTTCCTCACTCTCTTTAAGCGCTATTTCTGCTATTTTCCGTTGGCTGATTTCATGCCGGAGCCTTTCATTGATCCGCTTTAAATCAGCAGCCCGCTTATGCTCCGTCAGATCTCTGAAGATGCCTTCCACCCCAACGGGATTTCCGGTCTGATCAAAAACAAGCCGGGAATTGGTTTCGGTAACAATCAATGTCCCGTCTTTTCGTTTCAGGGTTGCCTGAAATTGAATTTGTCCTTGTTTAAAAATCTCTTTGAGAAGATACTCCCTTTCTTGCGGGTCTGCATAAAATTCTTCGGCTATATTTTTCCCGAGCATTTCCTCTGTGCTGTCATAGCCTAAGAGCCTGGCACCGGATGGACTCAATAAGATTAAATTCCCCTCAAAGTCCGCACGGTAATACACATCGGTCATGTTTTCGAATATGGTTCTATATATCTTTTCGCTTTCTGCCAGGGACTTTTCCACCCGCTTACGTTCAGTGATATCCTGAGCAAAAACGGCTACTTTTATTACTTTTCCCTGAGCGTCGCAAACCGGATATATCTTTGTGAAATTCCACACCCCTTGCCGCTCGTCTTCCATTGAGATCGGTTCGCCGGTTTTAAAAACCTTAGTTACCGTCGCCTTTCTAGGCTCGGCAACTTCGGATGGAAACAGATCCCAAACACATGTCCCCAGCATTTCATTTCTATCTTTATGAAACCGCTGAGCGTATGTTTCGTTGATATCTAAAATCACACCCCGGGAATCCAGTAACACCGCGGCATCTGTCGTCGCGTTTAAAAAAGCTCTGCTCTCGACAATTTCTTTCTCCAACGTCTGAACGCTGAATGCCAATTCTTCGTATGTCGGTTTTGGGGACATTTAAAAATGCTCCGGATGAAAAAGTGGATAGCTTCATGGTCACCTGAATGTGCAGGTGCTGAGCTATAGATGTATTAAAATAGCAATGTTTATGTTTATGTGCAATCTTTAATGTCGTCAGATATCGTCTGACTTTGGGAAGAGGAGTTCGACAACATTCTGATAAAATAATTAAACCGACAATTAATAAATCGTCATTCCGGCCTCCCGCTTTCACGCGAATGGCAAGCGGAAAAAGCGCGGTTTGGATATTTAATTGCCGTTTAATGTGAAAATTTTGATTCCGGACGGAAAAAAGAAGCGATGTTAAGTTTGAACTGCACAGCGAGCGCATTCCCCGCAGTCAGCTTGTTGGAGCGCAGCGGAAATCCCGCAT
>CAYMLT010000402.1:0-2901 GCA_964391265.1 uncultured archaeon | reverse complement strand
GCGATTGTTTGAGCAATGCTCTCTTTTGGTGGATCGTTCAGGAGAAGAAAGCCCGAAAAAATCAGCTCAATTTCAGAGTCGCGTGTAATCGTTTCAGGAGAATTAAGTGGCTTGTAAGCCACTGCAATAGTCCGAAATCCCTCGCTGCTATATTTCTGATACAATGATTCAATTTGACTGTGATACCCATCAATGTCAAGGATTTCTGAGCCAAGCATGACTTTTGTACAGCAGCCTAAGACTGAATTTACAGCCCCCTTTGTAATGAGGATATAATTGGAGTCATGGTCAAGAAGCACTGAGAGACGTTTTCGAACGAAATCATATGGAAGCTCATCGACTTTCTGATATCCTGATAAATCGAAATCATGTTGTTCAACTATAGCATTATCAATTGGATTTCTGTATCCAGTTTGGAACGAGGCATTGAGATACGCGTGATTCAGTAGCTGTTCGTTCTTGTTGTCAGAGATGTCCATTCCCGCATAGATTTCCATGACTCCTTTGGTTATGGTGCCTGTTTTATCTGTGCATAATACATTCATGCTCCCAAAATCCTCAATGGCGTCTAGTTTCTTGACAATGACCTTTAGGTCTGCCATCTTCTTCGCACCCTTTGACAGATTTACACTAATGATTGTTGGAAGAAGCTGAGGTGTTATTCCAACAGCGAGTGCAAGGGCAAATAGAAATGAGTCTAGAACAGGTCGTTGGAAGAAAACATTGAATGCAAAAATAGCAATTATGAATAATAGCGTCAACTGCATCAAGAGATAGCCAAATCTTCGAATTCCCAACTCAAAATCTGTCATCGGTGGCTTAGCAGATAGTTTCTCCGCGATTTTTCCAAATTCAGTATTTTTGCCCGTACTGACGACAATAGCCTTTCCTGAACCTGATGATACATAGGTTCCCATGAAGAGACTATTTGTTCGTTGAGATAACCTCGTTTCTTTTTCGCTAATCCCAGGTTCCTTCTCAGCTGGAAACGTTTCACCGGTTAGTGATGATTCATTGACAAAGAGATCATCTGATTCTAGCAGTCTTGAATCTGCTGGAACAATATCTCCTGCAGAAACTAAGATAACATCTCCCGGAACAATATTTTCAACAGAAACATCTTGTACCACTCCATCCCTCATCGCACTTGTTTTGACTTCTACAATGGACAAGAGCTTACTTACTGCATTGTTGGCCATGTGCTCCTGCCAAAAGCCCAGTAGACTGCTTGAAACCACTATCACAATGATAATCAAGCCATCAAGACTATCACTTGCTGCAAATGCTAGGAATGCTGAAAACAGGAGAATGATTATGATAGGGCTTTTGAACTGCCCGAGAAGAGCAGTGATGAAGTTTTTCTTTTTCCGAACCTTTAGAGTATTTGGCCCAATCTTCCCATACCTTGAGTATGCTTCTGCGATAGATAACCCCTCTCTGGTCGATTCTAGAGAGGAAATCACCTCATCTTCATTCATGGTCCAGTAATTTCGAAGTGCTTCTTCCAACGAACTCAAGAACAATCATTGCCAAGCCATCTAATCTTTGTATCGGCCAATATTTTCAATAGAGATACAGACAACTGATTTATTGCATTCTGCAACCAACCGATACGATTTATCCTCAAGTTCAAGTTTCCTTTCTTTAGGAGGCACTGTGAATGACAAATAAAATACCTGCAATTCTAATTCTACTAATTGCCATTGTTGAGATAGCCATCGTGGTGATTGGGCTTTCAAACGGGGCAATCGCTCCAGGCGGAACTGTTCCGGTTCTCAATATGGACTCATCAATGACATATATCATCTTCTGGGTTGCTTTTCCCATTGCTGGGAGTATTCTAGCAATTCTATTAATTCCACGAATATTGACTCCTGTATTCATGTTGGTGAAGAAGCTTTTGAGCCGTGGCTTCAATGATGGATATGTGGACATTCCATCATCGGGATTTGGAGGTCGTAAAATGTTCATGAGGTTGATTTATGTCTACCTTTTCATTGTAGGTCTTCTCACAACTCTAATGGGTATCTTTGACTCGCAGACCTTCTTGGCTGTTGATGTCTATGCCGATCAGCTTGCACATTTTCTCGACCCCTCCTACCATATCTCATACCTGTTCTGTCTAACAGGTATTGCTGTTCCTCTGTCTGTTGCACTATGGTCTGTTGGTTGGGCATTAGAGGATGCAGGCTTACTTCAATACAAGCTACCCCCAAAAGAAGAGAACAAGCTCTACGAGATTGAGCCCGTCTACAAATCTTATTCAAGTTACTTGAAGGGCTTTGCAGGCTTCTCTGCCATACTGGCTCTGGTTGTTATCTTCAACCACTTCATGGCAATTGGCAAGGCAGTTGATGCAGTCAGTGCATTTCTAGTACCTCTACATGGAATCTTCGTGATGATTCCAGCCTACTTCCTCTTCGCAATCTTGGGTTCCAACTGGCTTCGAAAGAACAAGAGAGTCATCAAGCAACTTGAAGAAGGCGATTTGAATCTCTATGCAGATTAAATCATACTTGCTATCGATATGACATCGCTCGTATCGATACTCTTCCTTTTTCTAATCTCAATTCTCACAATCTGTCACAATGTATAAGTGCAAATGAATTGGCGTCGGAATCGGAGTGACTGATGTGAGGTCTTGCGTTCATCAGAGGCGGTTGCGTTCATCCAGGCTGCAACTAATAGTCCTGTAAACACACGAACCCTTTCCTTAGAGTCTACTCCATGCACTACTTCTTTCAGAGTCTTCTTCTCAGTCAGTATTAGACTGAACTTTGGCTCTGGATTTCTTTTCACCAACTATTCGAAAGACATGGTGTTAGGTATGAATAAAGTAAAACTAGCTATTCCTAATGGACACTTGAGCAAATCAACACTGAACACTTTTGCACGTGCAGG
>CAYMLT010000401.1:0-2910 GCA_964391265.1 uncultured archaeon | reverse complement strand
CTAGAAACTGTAAGGAGCCTACAGAAGAGCACATGGGGAACAAGCTTCCCATGTAACAAAATAACTACATTCTGCTACAATTTGGCGACACTCTTTAGTAAGTTCTATGATTCATGTCCAGTAATGAAAGCAGAACCAGATATCAAGTTGGCGCGATTAGGTCTGGTCAAAGCCTTCAAGATTTCTATGGCGAATTGCCTCAGGATAATTGGCGTTCCTGTCGTAAATAGGATGTAGGTTACCCGGAAGTAATCTTTGCAGATTCAATCACCAGTGATGGGCTCACAACTGAAAACGTGGTTCGTACATCTGCGCCTATCCGGTGAATTCGGGATAAGAGATTGCGCATATTGATACCAATGAGGGTGTTCTTTACCGGATACTTCACTTCACCCGATTCAATGTAGAAACCTTCCATTACCATTGCACTCAAATCACCAGTGGTCATGTTAGGACGGTCCCCCGTGTTGGCACATAGAATACCACGATCAATCTCTCCAACTAAATCGTCAAGTGTTCCTTTACCTGGAGAAACAGAGAAATTCGATGTTGATATTGATGGGATACCAGCATAAGAAGGACGGCTTGCATTTCCTGTGTTATCGACATCATCTTTGTTTGCAGTGTAAGAGTTGTGTAGAAGCCCCTTCAAAATGCCTTTCGTTAATATTTCAGTAATTTGTGAGGGGTATCCCTCGGCATCAAATGATCGAGAGCCTGTACCGCCCGCCAATAACCCGTCATCCATAATTGTCAATTCATCTGATGCAATCTTGGATCCAAAGTCATCCGAGATGTAGGAACGTCCATACTGAATCTCTTCAGCATTGACAGCACCTGCAAAACCTCCACCTATTAGCGTACCAACAGCCAATGGTGCTAGTATAACTGGCATGTCACCACCCTCAATGGATTTTCCACCCAGATTTTGAAGTGTTTTCTCTGAGGCAGTTCTACCAATCCATTCTGGATCAATATCCTTCAGAGACCTTGATACTTGATACTCGAAAGATGCTGTTTGATCATCATCTTTTTTGATAGAGGGATACGCGTACATCATTACTGAGGTGCTCTTGGCACTCTGAGAGATTCCCAGTGAGTTTACAACGGCTTTGAAACCTGATGAGGCAGTAAGCTGACATTCAACGGCGACTTGCGTGCCACCAATAGCATCGATAGATGCATCTGTTGTACGCACAACTAAATCGGCGGCGCCTTCAGAAGACAGTTCCGCAACGGCACTATCATAAAGACCGTTTACGCTTGGATAGGCACCAGAAAACGAAGGTAATGAAACAAAGTGTGGATCAGGTATTGAAGCGCGTGCCAATTTGACTGATTTTACAGCCGCTTCTTCATAATCATCCTTAAGCTGGGTTGTCACATAGGCAAATCCAATCTTATTATCCACAACACTTCTGATCCCAATTCCAGCATCACGTTTCTCAGTAGCGGATTTGATGGAGTTGTTTTCTACCTCAATCGAGAATGATCGGGAAGATGCTGCATAGACCTCAACTTGGTCTGCTCCAAACTCTAATGCCTTTTTGGTTGCTAACTCTGCAATATCAAGTAACTGCTCCATATCACATACCTCCAACAGGAATATTCTTCACTCTGGCATGAGGTCCTCCACTCATGTCAGGAATCATTTGTCCTGCTTTTCCACAAGTTCCAGCATCCATCTCGAAGTCCTTCGCCACGGCATCTACCTTTGCAAGAACATCAAGTATTTGTCCGGCAAGAGAAACATCACGCACCATTGTGCCTATTTCTCCGTTCTGGATCATGTATCCATGACTCGCCTGAAACATGAATTGCCCCTTTGCAGGTTCAGTATATCCATAATTGAAGCTACAGAGGAGAATACCATGCTTTGTATCTTGGATGAGTTCATCAACATCCCAATCACCAGACTCCATGAAGGTATTGCTCATCCTTGGTATAGGCGCAAACATGAAGGATTGTGCGCGAGCAGACCCATTTGGCGTCATGTCCAATCGCGAAGCAGTTTCCAAGCTATGAAGTAATTCTGTTAAGATACCATCCTTTACCAAAAATCGCTTTGCAGTCTTCGTTCCCTCCCAATCGTAGGAGAAGGAACCTCTCTCACCAGGCATTGTTGGATCATCGCTTAGATTCAGATGTTCGGGGCCTACTTGCTTCCCAACTTTGTCTTCCAAAACAGTAGAATGCGCTGGCCAATTATCAGCTTCACATGCGTGTCCAAATGCCTCATGAACCATCACACCATTAAGGACTGGATCCATAACAACATCGTAATTTCCTCCTTCTGCTGAAGCAGAATCCAAGAGGGCAACAACATGTTCAGCGGCGGTTTGACCAATACTCTGAGGCCCTTCTTTCAGCATCTCCTCGTAACCTCCACGCACTCCAATTGATTTGAATGCCCGTTGTCTGCTTGCACCTTCCTTTGCCGTAGGAGCCGAGATAATACGTGGAAGCGCATTTTCTACGTAGATGGTCGTACCAAGTGAGTTGGCAATATGGAGTTCTGTCCAAAGATCTCCATAGATAGTACGTGTATTGACAATACGTGAGTCATAGTTTCTGGCTTGATCATCAATCGATTTTGCAAAGCCGACCTTGTCTTCTATAGGAACGTCTTCAAAACACATCTTAGGATTGAGTTTCACTGAGTCGTTGTATGCAGGTGCGTCAATCTTGAACTTCTCGGCAGCCTTCTCACGAGTTGCAAGAGCGAGTTTCGCAACAGATGTTCCTGTATCGCGCATGCCTGATGAAGTTAGGTCTGTTGTCTGTGCAAAGGCCCATGCACCATCAACAAACGCCCGAATTCCCGCCCCTTTGAGACGAGAAGCTATTGATTGCTTGGTAACACCATCAGTTATCTCGATGATTGTTGTAGTGGTGTTCTCAATCCGAATA
>CAYMLT010000400.1:0-2927 GCA_964391265.1 uncultured archaeon | reverse complement strand
AATTTTACAAACAGTAGGGAATGTATCGTTTACAGGGTCATATGCGGAAGCAAGTATTGTCCCGTAGACTCCAGTCCGTTTTCCACGACCATACATAGCTCCTACTACAACAAGATCCACTGAATCAGTGAGACCTTCTTTATATGACGCCTTTAATTTAATCCAAAGCCAACTGCGAGAGCCGGCTTGGTATGTTGATTTATCGTGAACAGCTTTTGCTATCACTCCTTCATGACCAGTTTCTAAAGCCTCAGAAAAGATTGCATCCAATCTATCTGGATCGTTTGTGATTTCGCCAATAGTTGGAGCAATTTTTTCGCTTGGCTCTAGCACGCTCTCCAAAAGTTCTCGCCGCTTCAACATTGGTTCATTACTAACATCCTGACCATTCAAATGCAATATGTCGAAGAACCGAACTATCACGGGAATCTCTTCTTGCATTTCTTTTATCCCTGTCTTGCGTCGCCGTCGCATTAATTCTTGAAACGGTCGAATCCTGCCAGTTTCGGGGTCTACTGCAATGCATTCACCCTCCAGGATACATTGGTCGGCCGTCACAAAGCTCTGAACATATTCAACAACGTCGGGATATTGATTCGTTATAACTTCCTGTCGCCGAGAGAAGAGAACTACTTGATTTTCGTTTTTATGCACCTGAACCCTTTCACCATCATATTTGTATTCAACAAGCGCTGTGCCGCCAGCTTTCTCTAGAATTTCAACTGCATTGGAAAGCTTCTTTGCAGCCATCATACGAATAGGAGTGCCAACTACTGCCTTCATTGCCCTAATAGCCTCAATCCCATCTGAAGCCAGAATTACAGCAATTTCAGCCAGATCACTGCGGACGTTGAATGCTTTTTCAATATCAGACCTTGATTCACGGTCACCCAAGAAAGCAAGAGATAGAGCATCCATAATTCCCATAGATCCAAGCCCCAAACGAAGCGTGCCTGTAATTGTTCGTAGAAGATACTTGGCCTCTATTGGCGTTGCATTTGCGAGAAGTCCAACCATTTTTGAGATCTTTTCCCGGGAGCTTCCTGAACCAGAAGCATTTGAAACCTCATCCAATGTGTTGAAGACATCAATCACTGATACTTCCTCAGGAAATAGGGACATTTGGCCCCCGCCTTTCAACAATGCTTCTGCAGCAAGCCCGATATCGCCTGTGGTTCGCAAAACATCAATTACCGAATTCTCAGGAACAGAACATGCAGTTGATACAACTTGAATTGCCATTTTTTCAGCAATTCCTAGCTCGGGGAGTTCCATCCAATCGGGATGTAATTTGCCAATTGTCAGAGATATTACATAACCAATCTCGTCAGAATTGGATTCACTAAGCAATTCAGAAAAAAGATCAGTCTTCTCAAGAGAGCCAGATGTGGACTCGATCACTTCATATGCTTGAGCCAATCTCGAGTACAACAAGAGCGATTCACATCCTTCAAAAATGGAGTCACCATATGCTTTATAAACACAATCAGGCGGAAACCTCAAACGGACTATCTAGACGGTGAGATACAAGTGGGAAGTATTCGACCTTCATATATCAAGAACGCTGCGCGTATCCTTCTGCAGTACTATCCAGAAGATTTCACAAGAGATTTTGAAACAAACAAAAGACTTGTAGAACAATTCACCGATGTCGATTCCAAGAAGGTGCGGAATAGAATTGCGGGATATCTGGTCACGTTAATCAACCGCAGAATTGCAGATGAAGTCGTTGAAGCATCTCAGGGTGGCGAAGAAGTCACTGACGATATCGAGATGTAGATCGCGCCTTAATAATTATTTTTTTCAGCGGAAAGGTGTCCGGAAAAGGACCCCAATTATCACCATCTAAATTCTAAGCTCTTTCTTCTCCTGAGTCAATTCCTCCTCTTCAAGCATCGCCTCATCATAGATATCAATTGGAAATCTATCATGCAGTGGAGAATTGAGGAGGGAGAAGGCATTGAGCGAGGAACCAGTAGACCGTGATATCGAGATAGCAAGACAGGTGGCAGTGAACCTTCACAAGATCACAGTCTTCGATTTCATCATCGCTCTTGCCATTGATACGCTCTGCGAAGGGATTGTGGCATTTCCCTCACACCTTCTTATCAGACTTCAGGAGGAAGGCTTCATTGGTAGGGTCAGTGATGGCAAGTATCGGGTCATCTGATGATTTCAGAAGACCCATTGAGAGAAAACCCGAGATTCTTCCTTTGAGTGCTTCCTCTTTCTTGATTATTCTGGCACTTAGCCTCCCCCAGTTTGCCTTTTTCTGTTCGTCTTTAGGTGCCAGTCTGGATTCTTCAGCCGCATTTCTTGTGATGTTTGCCTCGATATTGTGAGCTTTGACTTCTGAGTATATATCAAATAGAAGGTCCTGTAGGTCGATTGGAAGGAGCGAGGCCTGTCCCGAATTGATGAGTTAATCCCACACATGTATCTCTAAGATGTTCCCTTTCGGTGGAGTCAGATACTTTAGATTCCTCTGAACTTCTTTCTCAATGATCTTCTGTACCCCTCCAAGGTCGATTTCTTCTCGTCTTCTGCTCAAGAAGGATTCTAGCCATAACGCAAGAAATACACCCATCGTAGTTGCAATGAATGAGGGATAGTATTCCAGTGTAAAGGGATATTCCCGTGCCAATTCTCCCCAGTAATAGTCAATCCCAATGAAGCATAGCGGGAATACTATCAAGCCTGAAAGCAGTACTAACTGAGCCGTTCGGTATATTCGTCCTGATTCATTCATTGCAAGTCTCACCCCATCAGGACATGACAAGGCAACTAATGATTTAAACGCATTGAGAAAGAGGTGACAGGCCCATGGGAATCGTGGTAGGAGGGGGGAGTTTGTGTAATGAGGGCATGTTACAAAACTGGCCCATGTACCTGCCGAGTATGCTGGGACAGACCTTCCATATAACATG
>CAYMLT010000399.1:0-2929 GCA_964391265.1 uncultured archaeon | reverse complement strand
TCGACACCGCCTTCAAGAGCCCCGGCGCGACCCTGGCCGATACCGTCATCTTCCCACCGCCGCCGCTCCCCGCCGTCAGCGTGCTGGACCACGGCGTCGCCGTGTCCTCTCCTGCCCTGGCCATCGGCGCCGACGGCCTGGGCCTGATCGCCTACCGCGAAGGCAAGAAGCTGAGGGCCGCTCACTGCCTCGATCCGGATTGCTCCGCGGCGGATGTCGCCGCTGTTACCGGCTCCTTCGGCAGCGGCATCCCTCCATCGATCGCCATCGGTGCCGACGGGCTCGGGTTGATCGCCTACTTCACCACGGGGCTGCAGGCCTTGAACGTGGTGCACTGCAAGAACGCCGGCTGCACCGCCCGCTCGAGACGGGCACTGGCGACATTCGGTAAGACGACGATCAACCCCTCTCGAGGCGTGTCGGTCACGGTCGGTGGCGACGGGCTCGGCCTGATCGCGTTCGTCGACCCGGCAACGCGTGAGCTCAGGGTCGCTCACTGTCTCGACGCGCGCTGCTCCGCCGCTGACTTCTCCGAGGTCGATTCCGGCCTCTACTCCGCCACCTCGATCGCGGCGACGGTCGGCCTAGACGGCTATGGGCTGGTCGCCTACTACAAGGCCGGCGAGATCAAGGTGGCTCACTGCGCCGACACCGCCTGCGCTTCGGCGACCGTCTCCACGCTGGCCGCCGGCATCGAGCAGCATCCGGTCTCGGTCGCGATCGGTTGCGACGGTCTCGGCCTGGTGGCCTACGGAGGCCGAGGCGCGTCCCCGGGTCCCATCCAGGTGGCCCACTGCAGCGACGCGGCCTGCTCGGCCGCGACGGCGTCGACGATCGACTCTTTCCAGGGGAGCGTTCGAGCGATGGCGATCGGCCGCGACGGTCGGGCCCTGGTCGTCTTCGGCCGCCTGGGCGACTACCAGATCGCCCATTGCGACGACCTCTCCTGCGCGTCCGCGTCCGTCAGCTCGATTGATGCGTCCGCCGATCCTTCCCTGGCGATCGGTTCGAAGGGCCTCGGACAGATCGCCTTCACCGCCGGCAACCTGCAGATCATCCGCTGTCAGAACCTGCCGTGCGAGCCCGGCGGGCCCATCCCTCCGGAGACCGGGTGGCGCTGAGGTTGCTGCGCACCGTCCACGACATCGACGAGGACGACAGACGCCGTTCATCTGCAGGGTCTCAGCCCAGCGAATCGCATTGCCTGAGGAAGAACCCGCGCGTCCAGAGCTCGAGCGACGGCAGCTCGTGAGGCTTGACGAATCGCTGCACGTCCCGGCGGGCCTGTTCCCAGTCGAGGCGCTCGATCACCGCGCGTAGCTGCTCCACACACCAGGCGTCGTCGGTCTTCGGGGCCTGGCCCATCCAGGGGCCTTGCTGGTCGAGGGCTGCCGAGAGCAGTCGGTGGTTGATGGGGGTCGACCGTGCCGTGTACCAGATGAAGTCGTACCAGTCGCGCCCTTTGAGATAGTCGCGACACAGGAGCGCGTGGAGCTTGCCGGCGAACAGGCTGGGGAGGTCGAAGATGCGGACGGCAGAGGGGAAGGGAAAGTCCAGGACCGGCATCTCGTAGGACGCCCCCGCCGGCGGGTTCGTGTCCACCTCGAGCTTGATGCGCAGCTTCCGCATGGGACCGGTCCCGGTCCGGTAGTCGAGCCTGAGCAGCCTGCCCACGGAATCGTCCTTCAAGAAGGCCTGCTGCACCGCTGCGCCGACCCGGGACCGGTCATCGATCTCGATCTCGTATCCGTAGACCGCCACCTCCTCGCGGACCCGCTCGAGATAGGGGGAGAGCCCGAAGCGCGGATCGGGTGCCCCGAGGGCGAAGTCCAGGTCCTCCGAGAACCGGTTCAGGCTGTGAAAGATGCGCAGGCAGGAGCCGCCCTGGAAGCCGGCCCGGCCGAAGAGGTCGGTTCGCCCCAGGCCGGCGAGGATGATCTCCTGGGTGATCTCGCGAAGGGCCTGCTCCTCCTCGAGCGTGGACCGGCACTGGTACCCGGCAAGTCGCTCCTGGATGATGTGGACGCTCACAGGCCGAGGTCCTTTCTGAGCGCGGCGAGGAAGCGGGACACTCGGCCGGGTGGAAAGGCGGGTTGCACCTCATCGAAGTCCTCTCCGGTCAGCTCGGCCAGGGACGCGTCCTCGACGCGAAGGCTCTCCACGACCGGCGCGGCGGAGCGCCACGCAAGCCGCTGGACGTAGACATAGTCGGCCAGGGCCTTGAGCGGAGTGGCCAGGAAGAAGGCGCCGCTCCCCGCGGCCGAGACCCGGCGGACTCCCAAGAGGAACCCCCGCTGTGGAACGGGCTTGAAGCTGAACAGCCCGACTGGCGTGTCGAAGGAGCGGGCTCGCCCCACGGCGACGCTGGTGACGGCAAACACCGTTTCGGGGATCCAGCCGTGGCGCGCGAGGGCGGTCTCGAGGCTCACGTAGCTGGGCCCATGAATGCGCTGGGCCAGCTCCATTGGGTCGATCCTGCCTTTGGTGTACCGGTTGGACAGGCAGAACAGCCCCCTGCGGATGCGCCAGATCTCGCGACGGGCCACGGCCCTCTTGAGCAGGGCGTCCAGGCGTGCGCCTCGGCTTCCCACCCACGTGGCGACCTGCTCCCGTGTGAAGATCCCTCGATCCGCCCTCTCGAGAGCGATCTCGGTGACCGTCTGCATCTGTCGCATACTGTCACCATTCGCCAGTTACACGCAAATGCCGAGCCTGGGCCCCTCGACAACCCCGAGGCCACCGAACGGACCCCACAGGGTGACCTCTCCGTGAAGACGAAAAGGCCGGCGGGACGAGCCCGCCGGCCTCGGTGAGAGCCGTCTTCGGCCGCTACGGACGGTCGATGATGATCTGGGGCAGGGCGAAGCACTCCCAGTCCGCCGGGTTGGCCTTGTCGCCCAGCGCCTTCAGGCCGCAGAGCTGGGTGTCG
>CAYMLT010000398.1:0-2957 GCA_964391265.1 uncultured archaeon | reverse complement strand
GCCACGATCTCTCTTTTAAAGTCAAGCATATCCGGGAATTCCTGGGCGAAGGAAGCAAGGTCAAGGTCACCGTCCGTTTTCGCGGACGGGAGATGGCCCATAAGGAACTGGGCCGGGACGTCCTCGACCGGGTGCTGCAGATGCTTGAAGACAGTTACGTTTTAGAATCGCCGCCCCGCATGGAAGGCCGTTTCATGTCGCTCATGATCGCGCCGGGCGGGAAGGCCAAGAAAGGATAAGCATAATGCCCAAAATGAAGACGAGAAGAAGCGCCGCCAAGCGCTATACGGTCACCGGCACGGGCAAGGTCCGGTACAAGAAGCAGGGATTAAGACATATCCTCACCAAAAAATCGAGCAAACGGAAGATGAACCTCAGGCATCCGGCCATCCTCAACAAGGCCGAGACCAAACGCATCCGCGGGTTGCTTCCCTATAGTTTCTAGAAGGAGAGACGCATGCCCAGAGCAGTAGACGGCACCAGGCGCAAGGAGCGCCGCAAGAAGATACTCAAATACGCCAAGGGATATTGGGGCCGAAGAGGCTCCAACTTCCGCACCGCCAAAGACGCGGTCGCCAAGGGGCTCCGCTACTCCTACCGCGACCGTAAGCGCCGCAAACGCGATTTCCGCGGGCTGTGGATCGTACGGATCAACGCGGTCTGCCGCGCCGCGGGGGTTAGCTACTCCCGCTTTATCGCGGGCCTCAATGCCGCGGGCATTACGATCAACCGCAAGGCCCTCTCCAACCTGGCGATTGAAGATCCCCAGGCCTTCGGAAAAGTTGTGGAAAAGGCGAAAGAGGCCCTTGGTACCAAGGCGTAAGAATGAATCTGAACCGGATTCAGGTGCTAGAGCAAAAAGTCATCAAAGCAGTCGAGCTTATCCATCGTCTCCGCGAAGAGAACGCCGCCCTGCGCTCCCGGGTAAAAACCGCCCAGCCCAGGATCCAGGAGCTGGAAAGCATCGTATCCACCTATAAGCAGGAACAGGAGGCGATTGAAAAGGGCATCGTCAGCGTTCTTTCCAAGCTGGACCGGCTGGAGGACGAGGTAAGCGTCTCCGGTCCGCCGTCCTCACCCGCCGACGGGAAACACACGGTGCTGCGCGACGACGACACCCCGCCGGCCGCCGGGGCGTCCCAGGCCGGGAAGCCGGGGTCTGAGAAAGGCCGTCCGCCCGCGGGCGTCAAGGACGAACTCGACATTTTCTAACAGCGCATGAAAACGCAACTCAAAGTACAACTATTGGGAAATTCCTTTTCAATTCAATCGGAAGAGACACGCGAGCAGGTGCAGGACGTGCTGGATTTCTACCAACGGCGCCTGGGTGAAGTGCTGGAAAGAAATCCCGGTACCGAGCCGGTGAAGATCGCCCTGCTGGCCGGGCTCAACCTGGCTGATGAACTGCTTCGCTTGAGGAAGGCCCTGACGCCGACGGCGCCGGAAGCCGACGGCGCCGCGACTGAGATCGACACCATCACCCGGCACATGATCGAAAAAATCGACGCCGCCCTGGACGGCGAATGACCGCCTCTCCGTCATGCGGTGATCGGACGGCGCGCCATCCTTACTCCGCCGCAAAGGGTTCCGGCTCGATCTTCCCATAGGCGCAGCCTTCCACGGCCACGATGGCCGCGGCCAAACGGTTTCCCTGCCGCACGCACTCCCGCTCATCCCGCCCATCCAGAAGCGCGTACAGGTACCCGGCCGCGAACGAATCGCCGGCGCCCGTGGTGTCGCGGGCCTGCGCCTTTACGCCCGGTATCAGCTCCCGCCGGCCGGCCGCCGCCACGTACGCTCCTCGCGCTCCCGCTTTCATGACGACCACGGGCGCGAACTCCGCGGCCCGGGTCAGCAGCGCTTCTTCATTTTCCACTTTTCCACAGAGCAGCTTGAATTCATCCAGATTACCGAAAAGCAGGTCCACCCGGCCGGGTATCCAGGACAGGAAATCGTCATGATAGCGTTCGACCACGAACGGATCCGCCAGATCCAGGGAGACCGTGCCCCCGGCCGCCTGGGCTGCGGCCGCCACGCGTTCCGCCACCCGGCGTTGGTTGCCGGTATCCCACATGTAACCGGTCAGATGCGCCACCCGTGCCCGCCGGACGCGATCAAAATCCACATCATGATCCCTAAACAAACGGCAGGCGCCCAGATGGGTCAGCATGGTTCGCTCAAAGTCGGGCGTAACCAGTATGAGTGAGACGCCGGACGGCTCGTCCTTTTTCGCTATCCCGCTTTGTACTCCGGCTCCTTCCAGCTGCTCGATGTACGCGGCGCCGATATCGTCGCCGCCGACCGAGCCGTAGAAGACGGGCGGCGCCTGCGCCCCGCTCCGGTTGAGCCAGGCGAATCCCCGGGCCGTATTGGCCCCGCTTCCGCCGGGCAGCGTCTCCACTTCCGCCAATCGCCGCCTTACCTTGCCGATAACGTCCGCTTCGACCAGATTCATGGTACCGGCCTTGACGCCGAGTTCTTCGAGCCGCGCGTGGTCGACATGGGCGATCATATCCAGCAGGGGATTGCAAAAAGCGACTACCGAACCCGATTTTTCATCCATAACGGCGGCGTGCTCCCTCCTCTCCCGGTTTGGGAAAGAGTGTTAAGGCGGCGGGGCCCTGGTTTCGACCTGGCCGTGTGCCTCTACCATACCGGGAATAGAGGCGTCTGACAAGCTTTCCAGCACCGATCGCCCTTCCTTTCCGGAAAGACCGTGACTATGGCCACGCACCGCAGAGGCGCAGAAAACCCGGCCCGACCAATACATTGACAACCGGGGGCGGCCTTCTTATACTTTGAGTACAACTGCATTATGGGTATCACAACCGGTCAGCAAATACAGCATTATTACGAAGTCTACCAGACGACCGACGTCACGTTCACCAAAGAGGTGGTGAAGGCCCTGCACATGGTGCCCAAACAGATCTTTTTCAAGTGCCTGGGCAGCCAGTGGC
>CAYMLT010000397.1:0-2966 GCA_964391265.1 uncultured archaeon | reverse complement strand
TGCATGCCGCATAGGAAAGGAAGGTTGCTACGGCCACCCTATACGACAAATATGTCATGCAGTCGATACTCCGTTTATGATTTTTCAATTCACAACTCAGTTTTTGCTTTCAGTATGTCGGAGGAATTCGTTGATGAAGAATAGTAGGATGCTAATCCAGAAAGTACTTGTTTCGATTATCCTAGGTATGCTTCTGTGTTCATCATTGGTGTTCACAGCTTCAGCTAGCTCTATCGACACAAGTGACGATAAAGTGCCTGAAAAACCAAAGCTATTTCATGTCACAATCTTTTACGATCCAGAATCACCAGAAATTTGTGATATCATTGGAGATATCCAGGATCCGCTTTACAGTCATGGCGTAAGTGTGCATGCAGTGGGAATAGAAAGCGCTCTTTACCTTGAATACATCCTACCAATAACGAATGTCGAGGAAGTCGTTTATGTTTTCCAGAGCAATCTCTATGGAATGAATATCGGTGATGAATCCATGGCTTGGTGTCGCGTTGCCGCTTTGGTCGAATCGAATTCTCATATTCAACATGTTTTCGGAATTGGCAATGCTGAGATGATGCTCGATTATCTTGATGATGTCGACAATCTTCACATTGAAGAATCAGATGTGGTTGACCTCCGAATCACAGTTCTTCATGCCCTTCTGACCACTGCTGAAATATTACTAGACTCCACTGATGATACAATCACTGAGCGTGGTGTCAATTTACGAACTTGGGTTGTTCAGAATTTCACAGATGATATTAATGAGATAATGTCCAAAGCAATGGTCCCCGATACTTACACTGGAGAGCCCGACCCTGAGCCAATAGACAATCCCGCGCTGACAGAGTCATGGATTGAAGAAGAGAAGCAATTCGATGATGAAGGTGACGAGCTCCAACCAATCCTGCGAGCTGGGCATGTAAAGGCCGCAGAAGAAGATTACATCGGTCTTCGAGAAATGAGCCCATCGAGCGGCGTTGGCGGTTCCATAGGTTGGATTTTAGATGCACTTCTCAACGTCATTACTGGCAATGGATTTGAAGATTTGGAACTGCATGTTGATGCCGCCTCGATGATAATGGGCAAAATAGATGATAAAATCAATGAGAGCGTTTACAAAGTAATTGATTTCTTCAACGAGACCGGCATCTACGTGACCAGAGGCAATTTCTCCGATGGTATTCCACTTCTCCGAGGAGGGGATATGATGCGCCTATGGACGTATACAGACCAACTCATTCTCGATGCCTGGTATGACTTGGACGATTGGATCAGCACATATATTGAGCGACTTGTTGCAACTCCTGTCCAGTTTGAGCTTAAGGGTCTTACACCTGTATTCCTGATGCGACTTGGCACTCCAATTAATCTTGGTTCGAGCTTTGCCAGCTTCGGAATTGTCTTGCGAATCAAACTTGTTCCAGAATTTCAGCTTGACAAGACTCTCTTTGAGGAGTTCTTCACTGACGCACTATTAGGAGAGGGCAACTTCACAGATACTCTTGCAACTGAGGACATCCCTACTGCCTTCCAAGTAGTTAGACGGTTCATTGATGTAGTACCTGTTATGGATATCGATCTTGGAGTGTGCGCTTTTGTACCTTCAAAGAGCTCATGGGCTTCAGCTCTTCTTAGTGGATTCTCACTGGACTTCTTTGGAAGTGCTCATTTCCAGCTTGCATTCCCACCAATTGATAATAGTGAAACTGACCGAGCTTTCATTGTCGTCCGTGAGTGGGGTTTCTACTTCGAGCTGGATGCATCCTTTAGTATTTCAATTGTTGATTTTCTAGCCCCTGGAGCAAGTTCCGCCATAGGAACGATATTAGAATGGGTGGAGCCGTTGCTTAAGGCGAATATAATTCTGTCGCTCTCAGTGGAGTTTGAGATCAGCAAAAAGTACCAAGGACAGGGTCTCCCGTCGCTTTCCACTTTCTTGTTGGACATCGTCGTTGGTGTGGCCATTGACATTAAGCTTCTGATATGTGTGTTCAAGGGGTCATTTAGCGTTGGCCTCTTATTCGAGCAAACGTCTGGCATGCTGGAAGATGCAGCTCCGATGATGACTCTTGCCGATGAGAGTATAACGCCAGGTGCCAAGTTCTTCCCTGCTGCGACTTCCACTTCCGAAGTAGGTGCTTACCTAACTCTCTATTGCTCTCTCTACCTAGGTATTGACCTCTGGTTTGTTGAATTTGGAACCCATTTTGGTGGACCTTGGACTAACACGTGGGAGATTTACCACGATACGAGCGAATCAGAGTATGGCACGGAGTCTGCAGACCTTACGGATACTGACCGAGACGGTCTGCCTGATGAATTCGAGACTCGTATGAACACCATCTTTGGCGGCACTTATCTTAATCCTGCCTCTTCTGATACCGATTCTGATGGGCTCTCTGACAGTCTTGAACTCATCCTTAATACATACCCACATATCGCTGACACCGACGGGGACGGTTTGGATGATGGAGATGAATTATTCATCTATATGACCGAACTCCTGCTGCCAGATTCAGATTATGATGGCTTGACTGATTATGAGGAATGTATCATCTACCTGACTAGTGCTCTGGAAATAGACACGGATGGAGATCAGCTTACTGATTGGTATGAAGTGAACACCGCATACGATGTGTCCCACACCTATGGCACCTATGGCGCAGTTGAGGCCGTGGAAATTGGCGGTGTTATGTACACAGACCATACTGATCCGCTAAATCCTGATACTGATGGGGATACGCTTCTCGATGGTGAAGAGTGGGAAAATGGAATCAAGTTCATCAACGATAGTGAGCTTGCTTCGTATGACTATGTCTACCTTCAGTATACCCACCCTCTTGATGCCGATACCGACGACGATTCGGTCAGGTGGATTTACGATGATGTCACTGACCCGTTGAATCCATACTTCTACCCAGACCATGACACGGTGATTTGGGACATGAACGACGGACGTGAGATCA
>CAYMLT010000396.1:0-2982 GCA_964391265.1 uncultured archaeon | reverse complement strand
AGACCGTCAGGGCGCCTCGCAGGCCGGAATTGGCCGTCAGCCGCTCCCGCCAGACCGACTCTAGCCGACAACGGCCCCCCCCTTTCGGGGTCGATCCCGGTCACAGCTCACCGTGCCTTGGTCGACGCGGCCAGGCCAATCCCAAAGGGCTCCAACGACCCGCATCCTACTACGGGTTTCGCTCGCGGAGCGCAGAACGTCAGGCCCGACGTGGCCGCTGGCCGCTGTCGCGCTCGACGACCACCGACGCCAGGATCCCGGCCAGCTCCGCCGCGACGCTGGCCTGGGCCAAGCCCGCCCGCGCCTCGGGTTCGACAGTGTAGCCGTCGAGTGCTCTGAGGGCGGCCCCGATCTCTGTGTCGGTCCAGCCGCCGACACCGAGGCCTCGCCCCTCGATCAGCCGCCGTGCCTCGTAGTGGCCGGGGGCACAAACGAGGACAGGTCGCCCCGAGCCCACATACTCGTAGAGCTTGCCGGCGACGGGTGCGTCCCCCTGCCGAACCTCCCAGGCGATAACCAGGAGCGCCGTCATGCTCTGCATCCGCTGAAGCGCCTCCTCGTGCGGCAGCGCAGACTCGACCTCCACCAGGTCACGAAGGTCAGGCGGCACGTCGATCGTGGCACCACCCCCTCCCCCGCCAGTGAGGTAGAACACGATCCGCCAGGCCTTGCCCGCACGGCGCAGCTCTCGCAGCGCAGGCCACAAGCGCTCTGGCCGTTGCATCAATGGATCGATGCGCCCAAAGTACCCGAGCGTGCGGGTGCGGACCGGCTGGCCGCACGGCGGCATCTCAGAGAAGCCGTTCCTTATGCAATGGACCGGGCGATGAGTGGCTCGCCGGATCGACGCAGCGACCCCATCGGTGTTCGCGGTGAGCGTCGCAGCGGGACGCAGCACCAGCGCCGTGATCCGGTCGATCACGAATCTGCTGAGAGGGTCCCAGCGCGCCAGGAGATAGTCCGACCATTGGTCACGAAAATCCGCCACCCAGGGGATCCCCCTCGCCGCAAGGCGGCGAGCGACGAAGTGGGCGGACTCGGGTGGCGAGGTGCTCCACACGACGTCGAAGGGCGCCCGATGGTGGTGGCGAAGACCCGCCGAGACTGCTGGCCGAATCCAGCTTCTCTGCGAGTCTGGGAAGCCCTTCCACTGACCCACGATCTGGCGCAGCCGCGAGACCCGTCGCGCGGCGGCGAGAGGAGCGGTCGCGCTCAAGGAAGGCCTGGCTGGGGCCTCGATCCCGGGAGCCGGCGCACGATGGACCACAATCGGCACGCCGTCCACTAGATGCTGTAGATCCGGCGCATGCTCCCCACCCCGGTCGCCGGGGCCGGTCAGCACGTGGACCTCGTGGCCCATCCCGACCCACTGGCGAGCCATGCCAGCAGGCCTCAGCGTCCCCACCCGGCAGACCGGAGGCCAACCCCAGGTCACGATCAGGATGCGCACTGTTCAGGCAGCTCCTCGGGTGGAAGCTTCCGTGGCTGACGCCACAACAGGTCCCTGCCGGAGCGCCCCCTACCTGGCATCTCGCGAGCACGCATCGTGGTTCTCGATGTGGCAGTCTCGCGTCGCGTACTCCGCGACCATCTGTGAGTACACGACCTCGCCCGGCTCGTGGCGGAGGGGCTTGAACCCGAAGCTCGGGTAGAGGCCCTCCACCATGCCGTTCTTCTTCGAGGCTCGATACACGGCCCGCACCTCCTGGGCGCCCTCTGCGCGGGCGAGCCCGAAGATGGAGTTCATGGTGAAGTCCTCGACTCCTCTCTTCAGGACGCGACAGCTCATCAGGTACTCGTCGATGGCGAGGAAGCCGGCATCACGCCGCATCACGACGACGGCGATCAGCCCCAGCTCGCCGAAGCGGTCGCCAAGCGTCACGCAGTACGGAAGGTAGCTCCCCACGTCGGCCATGAACAGGCGGCACTGCTCTTCCGTGTAGCGTCGGGTCGCCAGATTGAACTGGTTGCTCCGCTGAATCAGTTGGGCAATCCGAGGAAGCGTAAACTCGTCGAACCTGCGGAAGGTGCCCACCATCTTCAGCGACTTGAGGTAGTCGTCCACCCCGGTGAAACGGGTGCGAACCTCCCGACGGCGCACCTCCTCCGCCACCATCTGCCCTCGCCGCTCGTCGAGCTCGGAATGCGACGCGGTCTCGAACAGGTTGAGCTCGGACAGCGTCCGAACGTAGTGGCCGGGCTCCTCCGGCAGCTCGGGGACCTTGACCTCCGGCAGCAGCTCACGCACGAGATTTCGCTCGAACACGTTGTCGTCGAGGAAGACCATCGAGTCCAGGCCGACGCCCAGGGCCTCCTGGATGGAGCGGATGTTGGCCGCCTTGTCTTCCCAGTTGGCGACGAAGACGGCGATGTCCTCCTCCTTCAGCACCATCTCCGGGTGTTCTCGGAACGGCTTCACCGCGTTCTCATGGTCGTTCTTGCTGCACACCGCCAACAGGATGCCGCGCCGCTTCAGGTCGAGGAGGTACCGCTGGAACGTCGCGAAGGGCGCGCCGTCCGCCAGGTCGCCGATGCGGATGCCTTCCAGACCGTCCTCGCCGATGATGCCGCCCCACAGCGTGTTGTCGAGGTCGAGAATCACGCACTTCGTCTGGGCCCCCAGCGAGGCGGCGGCGACGTCACAGATCGTCTGGGCGACATGAGGGAGGCACTCGAGGGCGCACGGCATCTTGGCCAGCTCCCAGAGTCTCTCGTCGAACCAGCTTCGCCGCCCGAGCCACGATGCGGCGTACTCGAGGTCCGCCACCAGCACGTTGGCGCGGCTTCGGGCCGCCTCGACCAGGCCTCGGTTCAGGCGCTGACAGGCGGTGAGCAAAGTGCCGCCGACCTTGTGGTCGTAGTTGCCGTAGGGCCGCTCGTAGGGGGAGACGAAGAGCGTCTGGACGATCGGGACGGCGTGTCGGCTCCTGATGACGTCCAGCGTGGTCGTCATGTCCGAGAGGACTTCGTCGGCGAAGCCCG
>CAYMLT010000395.1:0-2983 GCA_964391265.1 uncultured archaeon | reverse complement strand
ATCCGGCGGTAGTCCAGCTCGGCGAGCCGTACGTCGATGTTGAGGAGATCGACCCCGGCGGCCTTCTGCGCCTCGATGAGCCGCACCGTGTTCTCACGATGCTCCGTCAGCGCCTCCGCGGACTGCTGGATCGCTTCGATCACCTTTTCCTGTCCCAGGATGGCGTAGAAGGTGCTCTTGACGTTGAAGATCAGCTCCTCGCGCGTCCGCGCTAGCCTCTGCTCCGCGGCGTCTGCCAGCAGCTCCGCTGCAGCAACGGAGCTGACCACTTTGCCACCCGAGAGCAGGGGCACCGTGAGCACTACGTCACCGGAGAAGATGTCGTGAGAGAGCGATGGTGGCGTCTGTCCCCGTGCTGGGGCGAGCCGTTCTTCGTGCCAGTGGTGTCGATACGCCGCGAGAAACTCGAGCGAGGGCCAGTGTTCCGAGGATGCTTGCCGCTTTCGCGCTTCGGCTGCTTCGATCTCCCAGTGTTCGGCCACCACGTTCGGGTTATTGGCCAGCGCGATGGCCAGTGCGTGATCGAGCGTCAGCGGTGCGTTCGGAAGCTCCGCTCGACGCGGCAGCGACTCAGGCTGTCGCGACGAGGACGCGGACAGCCTCGGTGTGTTCTTCGTCCCTGCGAGCGGAACCGCCGCGGGGTCCCTCCCGCGGGCAGACTGGGTCCCCGCACAGGCGGACAGGGCCACCGCGAGTAGCAGCACAGTGCGCATCATGGCGCATCTTCCGACCCGGTCCGGGACGAACGGATCCCCCGGAACATCTCGGTACGCAGCAATGCTCGGAACGTTTCCCGTTGCTCCGGCCGCAACATGGCGTTGACACCGCGAAGATGCTCGGCGACCGCGCGCTGCATGGCCGCCTGATTCTCGGCGTAGCGGTCGAGCTGCGTACGTAGCGCGGCCTTGTCCAGGTTCGTCGCGCTGATCGCCTCGGCCAGCTCACCCTTGATCGCGGTGGCGCGTTGCCAGTAGGCGGCTCTCTTGTCGTGCATCTTGCGCCGCATCTCGCCGAGGCGACGCTGTTGATCGCCATCGAGCTCCAAGCGGTCCAGCAAGCAGTGGTCATCTTCGGCCGGGCGACCCGCGATTCGTCCTGCTGCAGTGCCGCGCAGATCCCCGATGCCCAGCGCCACGTTCAGAGCCAGGGAGAGACCGAGGAGCGACCAGATGATGGTGGACTTCATTTGGGGACGCATCGGAGCAGGCCCTCCCTTCCCTCGCTGAGGCCGAAGGCGGCGGTGTCGAAGGCTTCGGCGACCATCATCCGCTCACCCACGGAGACGGTGTCTGGCGCAGCCTCGGCAGCCGGTGGCTTCCAGGACAGCAGGGCCCCACCGGCAAAGCCAAACGCGATGCAGCCCGAGACGCAGGCTGCCTGCAACATCTGGATACGGTAACGCTGATGCCAGGGCAGCCGCTCAGCCTCGTCCAGCGCTGCCAGGACCCCTGGCCAGAGATCGGTGGGCAACACAGGCGTCTGGCCGGCTTCAGCGAGCGCTTCCCACTGCGCTCTCGTCTTCGCCAGCTCGACAGAACAAGCTTCACAGCTCGCGAGGTGTGATTCGAGCAATTCTCGGCGGCGGGGATCCACCTCGCCGTCGAGGTAAGCCCCAAAGGCTCGTCTTGCCCGGTAGCACCGCATGTCGAAACCTCCTGGCCATGAAACCAGCGAGGTCGCGAAAACCTGCGGTGCTACTCCGAAAGAGCTGTGGCGAGCGTTCTTTTTGCCCTAACCAGCAGTGATTCCACGGACTTTTTCGAGCAGCCCAGGATGCTGGCGATCTCATCGTAGCTCTGTCCCTCGAAGCGGCTCAGAATCAGCGCAGCGCGCTGGCGCCCAGGAAGGGCACGAATCACGGTCTGCAGTCTGGCCACACGTTCGGCGTGGTCGAGCGCGCGATCTGGCCGATTCTCATCGGCAGCGGGGATCTCTTCGAAGTCCCGGTCGGTCAGGTGCGCGCGCAATCGTCGACTGGCCTTGGCCCGATGATTGAGGCAGCGGTTTACCACCACGCGATGGATCCAGGTCGTGAGCTTGGCGTCGAGGCGAAAACGATGGGCGGACTGCATGATGGTCACGAACACCGACTGGGTGATGTCACGGGCGTCCTCCTCATCCCCCGCAAACCGGCAGGCAACTCGATGGACGAACTCGGCGTGGCGCTCGTAGAGAACTCGAAGCGCCTGGCGGTCGCCCTTGGCGAGGTTGTCCATGAGCGCTTTGTCGTCGAGTGGTGCCATCGGTCTTTGGGTGCTTCTGCTTCCCCGCCATGCCTTACACTTACATCCTCGTGTCGAGAAACACCGCCAGGGGCCGTGAGCTCGTCGTGCATCGCCCGCAGCCGGACCGGTGCCCCGCCCTGTCATGAAGAAGGCCGAGCGGCCGGGCATGTCGCCGGTGTCAGCTGCAGAGGTTGCGTTGATCCGGCGTGCGGGGCCAAGAGTCGCAGTTTGCATCACCTGCGGCCCGGGCAAGCGTGAGGTACAATCCCATCGTGGCTCAGCCAAAGCCGTTGCCCGACCTTCCCGAGAGCGTCCGTGATCTCGCTGACCAGCGCGCACGTGTGCGCGCGATGCTGGATCGCTGGGCGGGACAGGAGGTGAGCGACGAGCCCGAATGGGACGTGGCCGATCTGCATCGCTTGCGCCTCCGCGAACCACCGGCATCCGAGCGCGAATGAGGCTGCTGCTCGACACGTCCGTCGTCGGGGAGATCTGCCATCCACGACGGCACGCTGACACCAAGGAGTGGCTGGCTCGTGTCTCCGGAGCGCATGAGCTCCTGCTCTCTGAGGTCGTCGACTACGAGCTGCGGCGGGAGCTGCTTCGCATCGGGGCACGGCGAAGCGTGCTGGCGCTTGACGACCTGGGCAGGACGATAACGTACGTGCCGGTCACGACGGCCACCTGGAGGGGCATAGCTGTTAGCAGTTTTCTTTTCCATGAGGGGGCAACCATGCGAAGGGGTTGGTATGACCGAC
>CAYMLT010000394.1:0-3001 GCA_964391265.1 uncultured archaeon | reverse complement strand
TCTTCTGTTGCTGTTCTGAGCAGAGTGGCGCTATTCATAATCACCTGTAATTGCTGCCTAATGTCATGTCCCATAAGGTCTAGGTAAAGAGTTGCTCTGTCCTTCTCTGTTCTTACATCTTTTTCAGCTTGGCGCCGATTAGATATATCAACCCACACGGTTTGTATTGCACTAGTACCTTGATAGTCGATGACCTGTGCATAAGCTTCCATCCATCTAAATGTGCCATCGCTTCGAACAAATCTGTATTCATACCTAGGGGGAACTGGTTTGTGCTCTCTCATGGCATAAATTCTATTCCTCAATACTTCTCTATCGTCAGGATGAAGCAACTCCCACACGCCTTCTCCCTTCAGCTCCAATAATTCTTCTACTCGCCGCCCAACCATGTCTGCGAAAGCATTGTTCACATATAGGAAGCCATCATCATCTGATACCACCGTTAATCCTTGAAGACTCTGTTCTGCGAGTGTTCTGTATTTTGCCTCAGATTTTCGAACGGCATTCTCTGCAGCAAGTTTTTCCGTAACATCTTCCTGAGCCCCCATTATTCCCACGATGTTCCCTTTTCCGTCATACAACGGAACAATGGTTGTTCTTAGCCAGGCGTCATTGCCGTCTGCTTGAAGTTGCATGTCAATTCTATTATATTGCGGCTGACCAGTTTCAAGTACATGCATATCTATCTCTCGGAACTTCTCTGCTTCTTCATGTCTCCAAGCTAGGTCAAAATCCGATTTTCCAATAATATTCTCTGGCGTTCCTGCTCCTGATACTCTTGCAAAATTGTCATTGCAACCAAGATAAATCGACGCAGTATCCTTCCAGAAGATATGTTGTGGAATATGCTTTAACACAAGCTCAAGCATATCCTGTGATGTTCTCAGCTCCGTTTGCGCAACTTTTCTATCAGTGATATCAATGACGTGTACCTGAAGAGCTTCGCTACCGGCATAATGAATCTTAGTTGAGAAGGCTTCCACCCAGCGAACTGTTCCATCTCGCCGCACTAATCTATATTCATATGGTGACGGCACTTCTTTTCCCGCATTTCTCTGTTCTGCCAGATCAAGGAGATATTGTTTATCGTCAGGATAAATCAGATTCCATGCGGTTTCAGATTCCATCGCGAGAATCTCTTCTGGCCTATATCCTACCATCGCACCAAATGCTGGGTTGACATATACGTATTTGGAATCTTGAATTACGGTTATTCCCTGAAGTGATTTTTCTGCAAGAGTTCTGTACCTTTGCTCGCTTTCGGCTAGAGCATTCTCTGCTTTTCGTTTCTCAGTAATATCTACCATTACACCGAGAAATCCATAGAGCTTGTTTTCCTGATCATACATACCTCTGGGAGTTGTTAAAGTGTATATCTTTCTACCATCCCTCGCTTGCCATGGAACTTCAAAGCTTCTTATCATGCCTGGCTCTCGTGTTTCTATCCAACCTCGAATATCATCTTTCATTTCTTCAATGATTAAATTCTCAAACCGTTTTCCAACCACTTCATCATAGTTGTATCCTAGCATTTTTTCAAATCCAGGGTTTACATAGGTAATTACCCATTTATCATCAACAACGACGAGACCCTCATCCATGGACTCGACGACTCTTCTATATCGAGATTCGCTACGCTCAAGAGCCTTCTTAGCTTCTTTAATCTCGGATACATCTGCGATGACCGCGAATGATCCCCTATGGGTTCCTTCTTTATCCAGAAGCGGTGCGCCTGATACGATTGTAGCAACCAACCCTCCGGATTTCGATGTCCAGGAAATTTCATATGATGACGGAAGATGGCTTTTTCGTTTCCTGATATTCTCCTCAAGAATTGCACGATTTTCGTCATCAACAAAGTCCGTAATTTCTCTTCCAACCATATCCTCTGGGCTGTATCCAAGAATCTCTCCAAATCGTTTATTCACATAAAGCAAAACTTTGTTATCATCCACTACTCCAAAACCATCATTTGTAGAATCCATTAGTGCATGATATTTGAGGAGTTCGTCTTTACTGGATTCTGCGTTCATGTCTATCTTATCCCAGAGGAGATATTTATGGTTTCAACCTTCATCGCTAGGTATATCTCTTCCTCCAATGTGTATCTACTCCCTATCTCTTTTGTGGCGATGCCTTTTTGAGGAACAGAAGAGACAAGCCATTCAATACCGAAGTTTCATCATCAATGGCGACTTAATTGAGTGAATCATAACTAGATAGAAAGCTTGCCCGATTTAAGATACCGTAATACTATGAAATTCGTGAAACACCACCGAAGAGCGCAGCGAGTAAGATTCTGAAACGCGAATCGACTACATAAATATCCGAACACGATTCATGCATGACCTAGCCGCCAGTGGAGTTGCAATGGTCATTAGGGCAGACTATTCTCAGAAGTTTCTGATGGACAATTCTCTGAGGATGATTATGTTCCTGCAGGCGGGACCGTCATGCAGCTCTCCTGCGAAGCAATTGAAAATCAGCTGATATAATTGGAGGTTCCCAACCTGACTGGTCTGAAAGAACGACTAAATCGTCTATCTATGTCTAACTTCATCAAGGTGATTGACGATTCTCTCTTCAAGAGTGGGTATACCCGAGAGGATATAGATTGTCTCGGACTCATTCGGATGAAACGAAGTGCGTTTGAGTACGTGGCAAAAGAGGTCGAGGTTCATCCTTATGACCAATGTACCTATTGGGAAGAATGAGGACATATGGATCAAAATGATTCCATTGTATCCATTGAAGAAGGTCTGAAGGCAGGGAAGATTAAAGATGGTGATATAGTCATCCTTGCTGCTGCAGGAATTGGTCGGTCCTGGAATGCTATGACTATTAAATGAGGAGCGTGGAAAAGGAATTGAATAAAATAGATGTAGCAAGATACGAAGACATCAAGATTGGGGACTCGGCTGAGATTGAACACACCATAACAGAGAATGATGTTGAAGCATTTGGCAAATTGAGTGGTGACTACAATCCACTGCACTTCAAT
>CAYMLT010000393.1:0-3007 GCA_964391265.1 uncultured archaeon | reverse complement strand
GAATGATTTATAGAAAAATGGAATCCATGATTTAGGATCATGCCAACTATTTCCTCCTCTGATGGTGTAGAGATTTATTATGAGGCACTTGGAGAGGGAGATACCTGCTTGGTATTCATTGGAGGTTTGGGTGTCCCTACTGCATTGAAGATTTGGAGAAACCAGCTCCAGCTCTCAAGCAAGTACAAAATGATTCTACTTGATTTACCCGGTCACGGGCAATCGGGGAAGAATAGAGACAATTACACCATAGAGCAATTTGCTCAAGATGTGAAATCAGTTGTTGAGGCACTAGAACTCTCAGACATCCTTCTCATCGGTCATTCAATGGGCGGTTGTGTGATATTGGAATCTGACATACTGATGCCTGAACGTATCCGTGGTCTAATAGCAATAGACTCCCTTTTCCTCACAGCCGATCAGGGTTACGTAGGGCATGAGGATCATATGGTTAAGGCGTTTTTACGACCCATAGAGAAAGACTTCATTGGGACAATGACTTTCATGGTCCAATCAATGCTGAGTGACAAAATGGACCCTCAAGATATTGAGGAATTTGAGAAGACTCCCTATCTATTGGATAGGCGGTCAATAATTAGTGCCCTGAAGGGGCTTCTACGGTGGGATGTGCACAAAGCATTGCCACAAATATCTAGTCCTCTCAAATGCATAGTGGCTGGAAAGACTCTTCCTCCAGGACATCGTGAAGAATACAATCGCGTCTTTGATACAATCTATCATGAGGATATGGGACATCTTCTTTTCATGGAAGAGCCAACCGATTTCAATGGATTATTGGATGATCGTATCAATGAGATTCTGAAATAGGATGCCTTGACTAACTTGACTTTTCCAATTCTTCTTCCCTGAGTTTCTTCTTGAATAGCTTCATCACAATTGTCATAGGCAGTTTTTCCCTGAACTCTACCCACTTTGGTATTGCATAGGGCTTTACTTTCCCCTTCAGGAATTCTAGAATATCTTGTTCAGTGATCTTCCCCTTGTACTCAGGTCTTAGTTGGACAAATGCTTTCACTCTCTCACTCCCCGGTCTTTCTGGATCAGGAACACCTATCACACCTGCAATCTCAACAGCCTCATGTTCGTGTAGGATGTCATCAATGACTCTACTGTACACTTTGTTTCCCGATACGTTAATCATGTCCTTGATTCGGTCAACAACTTTGAAGTAACCATCATTGTCCATTTCAACGATATCACCCATTGGAAGCCACCCTCCCTCTTTTAGTCCACTACCAGGATTCGGCCAATACCCCCTCATTATCTGCCTGCCGCGCAGCCAGATTTCTCCGCGTTCGCCAATAGGAAGATCTTCTCCAGTATCAGGATCAACTATCTTGACATCAGTATCAGGTATAGGAATTCCAACACCTCTCTTTGTTTCGGCTAAGAATCCTGTAACTTTCGAGAGCGCTGAGATATTGATCGTTGCTACTCCAGAGGTCTCTGTTGCTCCATAGCCCTCTCCCATAGGTACACCAGTTTTCGCCTCGAATGCTTCTGCGAGTTCTTCAGGGAGAGCTGCTGCTCCTGAGAAGTAGAATATTTGACTCTTAATAAGATCCATATGAGCGAACATTGTGTAATGTGTTGGCACCGCGAATACCATGAACGGTCGGTGTTCATTTATCACGTCGACTATCTTTCGGAAATCGCGTGGGTCCAAAAGATACATCTTTACTCCCCATGAAATGCATGCATGTACTGCCCAATGGCCATATGCATGAAACACTGGTACGCAGATGACCCCGGCACTTTTTCCGATTATTCCATCTTTTAGTGGCTCCATCATCCAGTGGATTGTCTGTCGTACGTTGGATGTGACATTATAATGAGTAAGCATCGTCCCTTTTGGCAGTCCTGTGGTTCCGCCTGTAAATGGCAACAATGCAATATCCTCCTTTGGATTGATTTTCACGGTTTCCAAATGTGGTTCATATTTCTCAATCAAGTCGCTAATCAGATAATATCTCTCATCCTGAATCTTATCCATCTCTGGATACTGATAGTCCGGATACAATTTGGTCGGAGCATAGATGACTTTCTCCACCTTCGTACTGGGCATAACTTGATTGATTCGATCAATCCGTCTATATGAACACACAACAAGCTCAGCATTGCTCTCGCTGAGTTCGTATTGCAAGTCGTCAGCCTTATGCAATATGCTAAGCGGAACATGGATAGCACCAATCTTCATAGCTGCATAGTCTGCGATGATGAATTCTGGACATGATGGAAGGACTGTTGCAACAGTATCTCCCTTCTCCACTCCCAATGCAACGAATGCAGACGCAAGTCTGTCAACCCTGTCCTTCAGTTCTGGATAAGTCATTTCTTCATCCGCATACTCACATGCAATGACGTCAGGAAATTCATTTGCGGTTTCCTCGAGAAACTTGTAGATGTTTACTTCTGGATAGGGCGCCATTGAATGCTTCAACTTGAATGGTCCAATGTAGTAGCTATCGAGCCATGGTTTCTCTCCTAACACTTCTTTGGTTTCGGAAACAACATCTACCTTCTTGATTGAAGATTCGCGCTCTTGAATCCTCTTCTTTACTAATGTCTGTGCAGGGCTCTCATCTCTATGTACAATATCTACTAGCCACTCAAGATCAAGCTCCTTGAGTTTCTCTTTTGTTGGTCTTCCGTGTTCATCCCATCCTCGATATTCGTAGTATGCATCCAACAGAATATCGAGATTCACTACCTGTCCTTCTGCGGGACCTTCAGGTAATGGGTCTTCTAGAAGACGTGGAGGTAATGTGTCGTCTGCACGAGTGAATCCTTCCCTCAAGATGTAGGCTCGTTCCAGATTGTAGATTCGTTCTCCGGTTTTTCGAAATTCAGCCTCAGACATTTCAATACCCATCAGGCTCGACATCAATCTTGCCCAGTCGTCTGCAGTAAGAACCATCCCCATAAACTTGCAGCCACCAATGGCATCAAAATTGCCTAGTGAATCCTCGAAGTTTTTCACAACTAG
>CAYMLT010000392.1:0-3018 GCA_964391265.1 uncultured archaeon | reverse complement strand
ACCGCGAGAATACTCGCGGAGAGAAATAAATAGAAGTACTACCTTGAAAGGGCTGGTTTATGGGCTTAATGAAAATTATGTTCTAGGTGATAATGTTAAACCTGAGTCTGTATTCAACGGCATTGGGTGACCTCCTTATTCAACAGGGCAAAATCAACGGCGTAGCCTATGCCACAGGAGGAATCGGCTTGGATGAACGTGCGGCCATGGAAAAAATGGCGAACGATTACAGCCTCAAGATCGTCATCGCTACTGCGTCTGGTAACTACCTTGCAGACGCTAAGGTACGTATTGAGAATTTGACTGGAGAGAAGGTATTTGAGTGCACCGCGACCGGCCCCTGGCTATATGTAAATCTCCCGGCCGGCACCTATAAAGTCACGGCTTCCTTGGAGCAGAAATCGAGGATGCGAGAGGTTACCGTGGGTACGGGCCTAAAAAGCATTATGTTCCATTGGAAGCCCTAATGACCCGGGTCGACACAGGGGTCGACCCTTTGAACTGAAAAAGAAGCACAAAAAAGCAGTGAAAGAGCAACTAGAGATTATTGAAGGGGAGTAAAAAGGATGACGAAAATAGAGTAGTTGCAAACGCCCAACAAAATAAGGAGAGAAAAGAGGGGGCGTGATTCGCAACAAAGGGAGGTGTCTTATGTCAAAAAGGGACCTGAACATAAAGGAAATCAAGGAGTATCTGACCGCTGGTTTTCCCGGATCGGACATCGTCTCCGTAGACATTAAGGGGCTGATGCCGGACCGTCCTGATCAGTTTTTCTATGGTTTTCAGGTGGAAGGCAAATATTTTCTCGCAATTGTCCGGGCGATGGTCGAAGAGGAAACCGCCTATCCCGTGCTGGAGGGGAAGAACATCGCGCAACAGATGAAATCTCATCCCCATTCCTGTGTGGTGATGGAAAAGGGGCGTTTTGGCAAAGGAACTGAGGTGCATATCGAAAAACTCAGTGGCTAAAGGGAGTTAATTGCCCTCAAACCAGATATGGGGAGATTTCTCCCTGTCAATGGGGCGGAGGCCCTATTGTCGATGTATAAATCATATCTAAGGTGGCTAAAGGGAGCCCCGGCCGAAACATCTGAGAAAATCAAAAGAGTGTATCATGCCAGGACAAACCGAACCCTTGGTATGGGTAAAAGACAATGCAGGGAATCGTTTTCTGTGCAACCTGGGAGCGCTTCGGGGTCCGAATTCCGTGAGCGAACAGGAAAAAGCAACTGTGTAGACGATGCCTCCCGGTTGATGAACCCCAAGAGCCTTCCGGGAGAGGGGAAGATCCGCTTTTCCAGGTCTGAAAGTCCGGCCTAACGCCTCTGCAGCCATTTTCCTGGCCGCCGGCCCATCATGCCCGGCCTATAACGTATCCGCTTCCGTGCCCTGGGAGGCTGCCGCTCATTTTGGTTTTTTGAGCGATGCCCGGGGCACGGCATCTGGATCCACCCGCAATCTGTCCGGTGAATACCCGCCGGGTATCAAGAGTGCGTCAAAGTCATTCATAGAAACATTTTTCACTGCCGGTATAATAACACGGGGAGGAATCATGAAGCAGAACCAGAATAAAAGGAAGAAAACCGGAGGCACCTGGCTCAAGGTTTTTTGCCCGGATGCCCGTTGCTTGAACGAAGAGGAGATCGCGTCGCTGCCCGAAAAAAAGAGAAGAATCGCTGAAGCAACCGATGGCAGTGGCCTCTGGCTGAAGGTGTTCTGTCCGGATCAGTCCTGCCTGCGAGCAGAGGAGCAGATCAACATCCCGGTAAAGCGGGCCTCCGAGGCGGCGGACAAAGGCATTTGGTTACGGCTCTTTTGCCCGGAGGCCCGATGTCTGGCCAGGGAATCGACCGATGTTCCCTGATTTGGCCGCGCCCCTCCCTCTTGTCAATTGATCTCTTCAAAAGCATGGATTTCATCGCCTATGTGATGGCAAGAGAACCGGTCATGGGGTGAAGATTAAAGCCAAAGAGAAAGGAGATCAATTCATGAAAGAAAATCCGGCAACTCCCGAACAAGAGGAAAGGGACGCCCTGTGCCCCGAATGCGGCCATGCATTCAAGACCTATGTAGACCGCATCGTACCGGATGAAAAGGATAGCAAGATGAAACAAGAAGTCAACTGCCCTGTGTGCGGTTGTGGGGAATGTCGTGTTGTTCGCTCAGGGACATAGGCTGCTCCCCCTTCAACCGTTTTCAGAGATCGCCAAATAAAGTGACATGAACAATTAACCATCGACTACGGGGCCGTTTTCATGGAAATACAGCCATCATCCTATTTTCAAACCAGAGATTTTCCTTAAGCCTAACGGCTCATCATCTGATGGTCGATGCTGGACGAGCGTAAAGCCGTTTTTGGACGGTAATAATGACAACCCCAATTCAAATTCAAAAAGGAGGATTATATCATGGCCGAGAGATTGGAGATCTATAAATGTGAAGCCTGTGGAAATATCGTGGAAGTGCTGCACAGCGGAAAGGGTGAACTCGTTTGCTGCGGGGCGCCCATGACGCTGTTCAAGGAGAACACCGTGGATGCGGCCAAGGAAAAGCACGTACCGGTCGTGGAGAAAGTGAAGGACGGTTACAAGGTGACCGTGGGCCAGGTTGCCCATCCCATGGAGGAAAAACATTACATCGAGTGGATCGAACTCCTCGCGGACGGCAAGGCTTATCGGCAGTTCCTCAAACCCGGTGTTGCACCGGAGGCGGTATTCAAGATTGATGCCAAGCAGGTCACGGCAAGAGAGTACTGCAATATCCATGGGTTGTGGAAAAAGTAGCGGAATAAACATAGCTTATTATCCAATCTCGGCGTCACGATCAAATTTCAACCTTTAAAACAGCGCTGTAATTTTTGCGCTTGAAATTTTTGTTTTTTTGATTGTTTCGAAAGCATAATCAAAACACGGCGGGGCCACAGGTTATGGAAAAGGAAAGAATATCGTATCATGGATCGGTTCAAAAGGTTTACGAACGCATTACCAAGGATGGCATGACCAATGTCTGGGATCGCTA
>CAYMLT010000391.1:0-3022 GCA_964391265.1 uncultured archaeon | reverse complement strand
CATGATAACCTGTAGAGCTAGTGTCACAGTCTTCGACAAGGAATGAAGCGCCTAACTGTTCATAATCAAACGTAATACATGAAGCAGTTTTGGGATGTGTTTTTTCTTCTCGCATACTTCCTCACCGACTAATAGTAATGGCCAATCGGATTGCCGAAGATAGATTCAAGATTCTATGCTATCTATGATTAGTCTACAAGTCTAATGTAGTCAGAAACTTGCCATGCAGTATCTTAAAGCTTCAGAGTCATGTTTCGACCATCTTTCTATTGTTAAGTATGGAATATGGTATTTTTCTGACAACCATATGTTCATTTTCGGACATTTATTGTGATTTCTTGGCAGAGCATGTCGAAATCCAAAGACACAAATTACATATTGGTACCAAATTGAAAAAAGAGCAAAAATATTGTATCGATTTCAATCGGTAAGGCTAACAATCCGTAAAGATTACCATCGGTGCTTGATGAAAAGCAATACGGAATCGATAATGAATATATTTTAACCATACCATTGATTCTGATTTCAATTAGTAAATAGATAGAGAGCTTATGTCCGATTTCTTACTTAATATCAGATTATATCTAATTTCCAAGGAAAATGTTCGGAAGAATGCAATCCCCATATTCACTTTTTGCTTGCATCAACCTATCCCGTTGGTCAGAAAGAATATCAAAGAGAATATCCGGAGCATCAGGGACTGTATCACGATACGTCTTCTCGATTCTATCAATCTTTGCAAGAAGCTCTGGAACGCGAATTGTAAACTGCCTATTATAATCCTCCCGCATATAGCTCTCACTGCGATAGATACTGAAGAGATTCTTTAGGTCTTCGTAATGGGGGATATACCCAGTGGGGGTTTCTATTGCTTTAACCTCATCATGAACTCTGAGTTCCATCCATTTGAGCCAGACCTGCTTGTCAGATTTATCCGTTAGGAATTTCCCATTCTCATCTTTTTGGAAATAATTCACAGAGAAAATAAGAGGTACATGTTCGACACTGCGCACAAATGCGAGATGATTCTTAATGTACTTGCCAAGCGGAATGGAAAGGAAATCCAGATTAGAGAAAGGTTGAAACTTTCTGACTCCACTTGGGCCAAGCGTAGCAGCTGTTGTTTCAGATTCTAGACTCGCTCCCATAGTGATGACACCATGTTCCCAGTCTAGTGCTTGTTGAACAGGGACCCATGTATCAGAGTCACGTCCTCCATAAATAATGCCGCCTACTTCAGCACCGCGTGGGTCTTCAAAACATCCATCCAAGTTTTTCAGTCCGTCTAACCCAATGGTGTATCGAGCATTCTTGTTAGCATAATCTATGAGTTCACCATGGCGGTCCACCTTTCCTTTGAACCATTCCCCCGAATGATTAACACCAGATTCAGGTGGTTCGCGTCCATCATCTAGCCACCGGGGCTCAGCGTCTTCCGATATGAGCACATTGGAGAAAATTGCAGGATGGTTCGAATGAAGTACATCCCAAATAACAGGGTCGTCTCTTTCAGTAACAGAGCGAACGATGCCAAAAATCCCCTGCTCAACATTCACTGCTTTAACCTTCCCATCGAGTACTCGAAGATAGGAAAGATCATCTCCGACAATTGTATTTCCTCTGACCATTGAGGTGCTTGTTTTCCCGCATCCAGATGGAAATGCACCAGTGAAGAAGGTCTTTCTTTCAGACGGGCCATGCACTGCCATCAGAAACATATGTTCAGCCAGCCAACCTTCTCTGTCGGCTTTTCGTATAGCCAATCGTAACGCGAGCTTCTTTAGTCCAATTGTGTTTCCCGCGTACTGCGTATTCACACTATAAACAGTATTCTGTTTGTAATCAATCATCACGCCTCTTTTCTTCCAGTCTGTACTCACAGAATGAATAAGCTTTCCTGAGGAGTGAAGCATCCAGAATATTTCTTTGTCCTCAGGCATACGTCGGAAGTAGTCATAGCCTCTTCTATATAGAAGGTCCTCACTATGAGCAACGTAAAATGAGTCAGTGATTTGAACAACAGGTATTGAGAAGAGTGAATCAAGAGGTCCAAGCGAGAAGAACCTTACAACCATCTTCTTGTGTTCCATGCTTCCATCAAGTCTCTTCCGAACAGACTCAAGACCTTTTTCGCGGTCCATCTGAGCTAGTTGCCCGCCTAAACTCTCTCCTTCTGGAACCAAGTATACGGTTCGTTCTTTATCCCGAGCTTGGTCAAAGTAACCATCGAAATGAACCGTATGATGGGGGTTTGCAAGAGGGGTTTCTTCACCTCTCGCAATTGCAGTTCGACGAATATATTCTGTATCCATCATGGAGTCATTACATATGAAAACTTTCATTGGCTTGCAGAGCTTTATTGCCTCGGCTACGAATTTGTGAACGCGTCTGTCAGGTATAGCAAGCAATTTCCTGAAGTTGGCATCCGTAAGGGCATTTTCAAGGACAGCGATCGTATCATTCAAAATTCCATTCCTCCAAGACTCATCTGATTTCTGCAGCGTCTTCCTCCCCCTAATCGTAATATAATAGCGTCGTCAGCTGCAACCCTGAATTAATAGTTATTTCTTTGAATATGTTACAAATTACTTAGACGCCCATTTCAGAACCTGCAGAATAATCTCCCTTCCCCGGAAAGGACTTGCTCGAAATGCTTGCAGATGCATGTCGGGGACGGCAACACTCAAATGGAATGGACTCGCGAATCGCCTCAGTCAGCCTTGGATGAAAGGCCGAAAACATAATGTTGGTGCTTTCTCATGTTGAAGGAGTTCACTTACGAGGTACCTAAGATCGAGCGGGGTTATGCAAATCAGACGCTCTATGTAAATGTGGGAACGAATGAGATCAAGATCAAACCAGTGGATGATAAGATGAGGGAAACTTTCACTGGTGGAAAGGGTTTTGACCTCTGGCTCATGTGGAATGGACTTCCCAAAGACCGTGTTGTGAAATGGGACGACCCTGAGAATGAAATATGCATTGCAACTGGACCATTAGGTGGAGTCACACAATACCCTGG
>CAYMLT010000390.1:0-3026 GCA_964391265.1 uncultured archaeon | reverse complement strand
TCTTCCCAACTCATCTTCTCTTTTTTTCTCTTGCGAAGGATCAAAGCATTTTCTTGAACACTTCACGTTGTATGAGAAACCTAAGGATTTCTGCAGTTCCACCACCGATTGTCATCAATCGGGCATCTCGGAAGAATCGTTCCACAGGATAATCAGTGGTGTATCCCATCCCCCCAAGCACCTGAAGCGCGTCAGTAGTAATTGCATTAGCAGCTTCTGTCGTGAACAATTTGGCAATGGATGCTTCCTTAGTTATGTTCAGACCTTTATCATACATTCTTGCAGCAGTGAGAGTTAGAGCCCTACCAGCTTCGAGTTTCATGGCCATATCTGCAATCTTGAAACTGACTCCTTCAAATGCTCTAACTGGACGACCAAACTGGTGTCTTTCGTTTGAATACTTCACTGCAACTTCAAATGGAGTTCGTGCATAGCCAATTGCCTCTGCAGCTATTGCAGTACGCTCACTGTCAAGCTCATCCATCAGAATGTGGAAACCTTGGCCAAGGTCTCCGAGAATCATCTCTGGACCGACTCTAACATCCTCTAATTTCAACCATGATACACGCGCGGATTTCATTCCCAGAAGGTCGTGGTCCTTCACAACATTGAATCCATCTGCCTTAGTGTCGATTATGAAAGCTGTCATACCCTCTTTGGATTTAACAGCGGGATTTGTGATGGCAAAGGCGCACATGAAATCTGCTTGACTGCCATTGGTGATGAACCGCTTTTCACCATTGATAACCCATTCATCGCCATCCTGCTCGGCCCTTGTCTTCATACCAGCAGTGTCTGATCCAACATCAGGTTCAGTAATTCCTATACAGCCAATCTTCTCGCCTTTAATAACAGGTTCTAAGTATTTCTTCTTCTGCTCAGGAGTTCCAAATCTCGTTACTGGCATTCCATATAGGGTGGTTGAAGCCATTCGAGCCATATCAAGGCCACCATTTGCAGCAGAGATTTCCTCTGCAACTATAATCTCATACGATAGTCCTCTATCTGTTCCGCCTACATCTTCTGCATGGTGAACTCCCATGAACCCAGCTTGACCAATTTTTTTCAGCAAGTCCCTAGGGTATGGACCGTGATCAATCTCATCAGCTACCGGATATATCTCCTTGTCACAGAAAGCTCTAACTTCCTTTCGAAACTTTATTTCATCATCTGTCCAAAGGACGTCACTAAGATAATCAGTCATGGTTAAAACCTATACTTTCACGAAGAAGTCTTCCTTAAATGCGTAACTAGCGGGCTATTCCTTTGAATCAGATTCTGCCTTCATAGCTTGAATTGTCTGTTGCGCAAGATGCCTTGCTGCATCACGCTTCTTCTTAATATCTACTGCCTGTGAGCGTATTTCATTGAAAAGGGTCTTTCTTGAGTATATGGCTCGCTCAATGAGCGCGGCAACAGCCTCTGAACGACTCTTGAAGATCTCAAGCTCAACCAAAGCATCTAGTACATCTACAATATCAGTACTCATTCGGGTCATGACCGATATCTCTCGTTTTCTCAGCCCAAATCCTTCAACAGAGGCTCTTCCGAGAAACTCCGCTCGCAAGTTCTGTTGGACTTCTTCCATCTCTTCGGGGGTTTCGTCAGTCATGAATCTCGCCTTCGACGAATAGGAGTGTATCTCTAAAATCATTACAACGCAATTACTTTAAATTACTTTTCATGTAATAGTATTACGCATCACGGTTGCGAGTTTGACGTTCGGTCCCCAAAACTCGTTTGCTGGGGATTTCTAATAATTGGTCAACCCCTGAACCGTGATGCACATCCATTTGTTTAGCTGCACGACTTCTTTTGGCGATTTTTTATAATGAATCAATATGAGTAGAATACAATACGAAACAACAAGGACTTGAGAGTAGGTACTCGATCTGAGAGAATACCATGATTGCGAAACTCAAGAACTATCGAAGACTGAATATAAATCGACCCTCAGAATCTTGGGAAAGATGAACACTCTTCCCAATAGAAACTTCATCCATTTCTTCCTTATTTCCTAGACACAAAACTGAGCCACCTTCCACAAGCTCGACAAGCGCTAGGAGAACAGGTGGTTCAAAACCCTCGGGAGGACTATGAAGCGAAGTGTAGGATAGAATTGTTCCCTCATTTGACAAGGACTTCAAATCCATCGAGGAAACTCCTGGACCGCAATCTGGACATATATCTCTAGGAGGAATTACAGTCCTTCCACATTCCTTGCACACTGATGCTTCAATTATCACTTCAATGACCTATCATAAATGAAGAACTCGGAATCTCAAAAAGATTGCTTCAAAGCTGCATTTCTACTTTTTTCGAATTTTAAACGTATTCACAACAGATTTGAGATTCTTTTTTATGAACCTCTGAAATTTTGGATTATTTGATAGAATGATAGTTGTGGAACTATTCAAGTTATCAATTCCTTCAAGAACCTCCACTGCGTCTCCGAGCTCAATTAAATCGCTCTTGAAGACATTTTCAATTGCATGGGGGGAGAACCCTTCTTTCTTGTATACAGGAAAAATTTGAGCCTTGGTGCCACTTCCGCCTAATTTCAATAAAGCAAGTATCATCAGCCAATGATGCCAGGTTAGTGTGTAGTTCTCAAGAAATTGCATTACTTCATCAAGTGATCGTGCCATGTTATGACCTCCCCGTTTTCAAAAGTGCTATTCGATGTTAGTTTCAATGTCCGTGGTTCCATTAGCTTCAGTTTCTTCGACATTTTGACCTGATAGACTCCTAGGCCTGATTTTGTCTTCTTGAATTTCAACAAGTCCAGCATCAATGAATTTTTGCAGATTACGTTTCAAAAGTACTGTTGGAATGCCGAGTGCTGATGATAGATGTTGAAGTGGAAACCAGTTTGTTTTCCCCGCAATAATGAAGTAAGCCTTGAAAGCTGGTTCATCTTCAGCAATTTGATAGAGCGCATCCCACAGAGTTTGCATTTCATTAACTTGTGCCTTCAGAGATTCAAGCTCCGCAGATTGAGCATCTTTGAGACCTTTCCATTCCGC
>CAYMLT010000389.1:0-3037 GCA_964391265.1 uncultured archaeon | reverse complement strand
CCATCAGAAACTGGAAATGGTGGCTATAAGAAGTCAACCGGGACTATAGTCGGGCCGTTTGAATATACTGGTGTTTCAATTGAGTATCTGCTTAATCAAACAGGGGACCTACCAGTTGAATATACGATTGAGGCAGTTGCAAATGATGGATACACAACATACTATAACAAAACGCAGGTCGAGGGTGTGTTTGAAGCATATGATCTATCCGGAAACCCGGTTGGAGTACAGGAATTCTCACTTGTTTTGGCGTATCATGAAGATGGCGTACCTCTAACAGATGGGGGGCCGTTTCGAGTTGTTACACTGAATGAAGATTACCTCTCAGATGGCCACTTCTGGGCAAAATATGTGGTTAATATAACACTCATTGACGATGTAGAACCCGGGTCCCTCGAGCTTGCAGACGTTCAAGAGTGGGTCATGCCTCATGATACCTACTATTCCCTTGCCTCATGTCCTCACCATCGTACAGAGGTTTCATTTGGTGGCATAGCATATGCGGATGTACAATTATGGACTATTATCTCCTCATTCGATGGTGGAGAGGATACACACTACACATTCAACGTGTCGCTTGCCGCCACGGGCTACGACGTTTCGCTATTTGGTGAAGGTGGCAATTTTGTGAATTTCACGTCGCCCCAGCTCGCTGGAAATGCAAGTATAGTCATTGCAGGATGAGCAAATGGACTTCTATTGAAAATACTGACTGGCCTTTGAAATTAGTTACACCTGATGGCAAAATGCTGGGAAATGTTGTTAGAATTGAGATGTGAGGCTTTGGCTGAAATAGATTCACAATCAGATAAAAGAGAGTAACAAGCTGGTGCCCTCTTGGGGCACAGCTATAATTCCACTAACCACGAAAGCGCGTACCATTAACCTTCTTGTGAGCCCATGCATACTGACGAAGTCTGCTTGAAGCACCAAAGCCACATGCTGCGCATTGCTTGTGTCTTACGTGGTATGCCCGTCTACCGCATCGTCTGCATCTAATATGATGTGGATTATTTTTCTTGCCTTTGGATGGAGTTCCTTTTCCCATTGGTGATTACTCCTGTTTCTTCTTAGGTGGTTTTGGAGGCGGGCTTACTATGACAACGTTGTCGCCTCTCACAATTATTGTTTGAACTGATTCAACGTGTTCCTGTTCGGCTTCAGGGTCGAAGTATACTTCATCGGCATCCTCGATAATGAGATTCAGGTGCTGATCAAAACCGCGCAGTTTTCCCTTGAGTTTTCGATTTCCCTTCAGTTCAACAAGGATGTATCCACCAATTGACTTCTGAAGGAGTTCCATGGGTCTGCCTGTGTTCATTATAATCACCAGAGAATCTCGTCAGAGGGCGTCTGAGCCCACGACGTTTGCGCTAGTCTTTGGGCTTGGCTTAAAAACATGACGATGGCACCTACTACAATACGGGGCAATACAGTGCACATGCGGAGCCTTCAAAAGGGTGCGCACATAGATACTCCCTGATGCCAAAAATAGAGAAGATAAAAAAGCGTCATCATCTGAAAAAGAAGGAACAGAAGGCTGAGATTGACCGAATTGAGAATTCATTAGGTTGTACCGTTAAGGAGCTCGATGAGAAAGCGCAATTCGAAACAGGAATTCTTGATGATGGAACACGTATCTTGATGCTTAGAAATGAAATATTGTTTTTTGAGAAAAATGGGACACTCTTTCCCTCGCTTCACGCTCTCCTAAAGGGAATGGTAAGTATTCCAAAAATAGCCGTTGATATGGGTGCAGTACGGTATGTTGTAAATGGCGCAGATATCATGCGTCCAGGAATCACAAAAATCGATGACGATATAATCGAAAACTCTGTTGTCGCAATAGTTGATGAAAGACACGGGAAGCCGCTTGCGGTTGGTCAAGCTATGATGGATTCTATGTCGATGCGAGAGGCAACTAAAGGAAAGGCAGTTCGTTCGATTCACTACGTAAATGATTATCTTTGGGATTTTACCAAAGGATAATCTCTGCTAATCTTCTTCATCTTCCAATTTTGCTCGTACATGAGCCAAAGCTGCTTTGTATACTTCCTTTGCAAAGTTTTCTTCTAGCCCTGAGTTCTCTGCAAATCTATCCCGTGCAAGTCCTTTTTTGTCTGGGTCTCGATCTTTGCGAAGAACATCTGAAATTGATGAGTATCCGCTATTGTAAAGAATTCTTGCATCTTGTTTGGAAAATGGGGCTAGTTGGTCCTCTGAAATTGGCAATTGTATCTCAAGAAGGTCTGTTTCAGCTAGGTCTGCCTTGACTCCATATCGAATCTGTCTGCTAAAAACGTGAAACCGCGTTGAAACATCTTTTTTCTTTAGTTGTTTGAAATAATGACTTAGGTCTTCAGCTAGATTACTACAGATACTGATTAGTGAATCGAAATCGCCCTCGTCCATGTTCAATCCTCCTACGTCTTTGCCATCAATGATGATGTTGCGACCAATCTCATTTGCCGCATCAATGACATCAGAAGCATCTAGTTCCTCTATCCATCCTGCGACAGCCGCTATTTTGACCTTGTTTCTTTCTCTTGTAAGTTGATTGTACCAATCGCTGGGTTCTTCTATACCTGCAGCTCTTAGCTCGATATCGGTTGGGTATGAGGTTCTGGGTCTGATGATTTGAGGCAAGCCGAAGGATAGGACTAGGTTGACGAGAACATAATCTGATCTCTCAGTTTCCACGCTATCAAGTTCCTCTTGCACCTCAAGATATCTGATGATATCTAATCCCGAACGAGCCGCTGCAGCTACTCTCTCTGAAAGCTTGAAATCGCCATTTACTGCCTGGACTCCATTTTTCTTTACCAACCAGGAGAATAGCGCGGTAAACATCTTCTGGACATAACCGGTATACTCAGCATGCTGGGTGGCCCTGAAGCTTTCATCTGCTATCTTTATCATTTCATCCTTCAATTTCTGCTTTGAAAACTTACGTCCTGTTACTACCTGTCTAGCAATTAGGTTTGCGAGAATTGATGGGAATATGGGACCAGGATCTAGAGCTTCTAGTGGTCGGTGT
>CAYMLT010000388.1:0-3065 GCA_964391265.1 uncultured archaeon | reverse complement strand
TGGAATACGGAGTACTATCAATCCCGTTCATTATTCTGTTTGTGTTTCTAGTATATCCAGTTGCCACGGTTCTCCTTCAGGGATTAACTGTAGGGCCGGGATCGTCATTCTTTCAGGTAGCCACTTCGCCTGTAACACAACGAATCATATCCTTCACTCTCATTCAGGCGTTTCTAAGCACGGTCGTTGCAATGCTGATTGGATTGCCGGGAGCCTTTATTTTATCCAAAATCCAGTTCTGGGGAAAATCAGTTATTCGTGCTCTACTTATTGTTCCATTTGTACTACCGCCTATTGTTGTAGTGGTGGGATTCCTCCAGATGTTTGGAAGTGGAGGTATTCTGGATATGGTCGCGATGGCGATTACTGGGAGTCAACAATCTGTTTTGGATATATCTTCTGGATATGTTGGCATTATTCTTGCTCATGCATTCTACAATATCCCTTTGTTTCTTCTTATTGTATCAGCAGCTCTTGAACGATTGAATCCTGAAATCGAAGAGGCAGCGGAGATTCTTGGAGCATCAACATTACAAAAACTTAGGAGAATTGTAATTCCGCATATCAGATCATCCGTAGTCGCCGCCTCCGTACTGACATTCCTTTTTTGTTTTATGTCGTTCCCTATAATATTGGCACTTGGAAAAGGATCATTCATTACTATGGAAGTTCAGATTTGGAACGCGTTCCGTTTCTTTGATTATGGCGAGGCTAGCTCTTTGGCGCTTCTTCAGATTCTCATCACACTGGTTCTAGCCTACACGTATCTGAGAATGGGTTCACAAGGGGAATCCTCAGCAGGGTCCACATCAATCATCAAGACGCGGGACATCTCCACTTTGACTGTTGTTCAAATTAGCCTAACCTTCTGCTATATCGGATTCCTTCTAATCCTGAGCATCGGTCCGCTAGGGGCAATCTTGCGAGCTGCATTTTATGATCCGCTCAAAGAAGAAATCACCGTGCGAGGATTTCTTAATCTTGTCAACCCTGGTCTGGATGGTGGGTTCTTCCCGCTTCTCAATTCTATTTTTTATGCCAGTCTGGCTACAATCTTTTCGTTAGTGCTAGGGACAATTCTTGCATATACCAATCGCTCACGAGTTCGCAGCCTTCCGATGCTGACATCCATGATAATTCTTCTACCACTTGGAGTGTCCGCAATAACAATAGCCTACGGTTTGATGCTCGCAATTGCAGTTCCATTAGGTTTGAGCATTAACCCCTGGCCATTGATAGTAATTGCCCAGACAATTATCGGGATTCCATTTAGTGCAAGGGCAATTGAGATAGCATTGTCCAAGATAGATCCAGCTTTAATTGAACAAGCAGAGTCACTTGGGGCAAGCAAGCTTCAAAGGCTCTTCTTTGTCGATTTGCCATTGCTAACGCCGGGTCTGATTGTTGGTGCTGTGTTTTCATTTGCAATGGCTATAGGGGAGATGTCAGCTACGATATTCCTTGCAACTCCAGAGAATTTTACTCTCTCCATTACAATATATCGAGATTTAGCAGTGAGGAAATTCGTGGAGGCGGGAGCAGCATCTTTAGTGCTTGTTCTAATCTGTGTCATAGCGTTCCTGATTATTGAGAAGTTTTCAGAAGATGGATATGGAGGGACTCTATAATGGTCCGTGTAGAGATTGATAACTTATACAAGGAATTTACAGATGGGACAAGTGTAGGTCCAATAGACCTAACGGTTGAGGATGGAAAAATGCTGTCATTGCTTGGTCCTAGCGGATCCGGAAAAACTACAACGTTGAGAATGGTCGCTGGTTTTATTAGACCTGATGGAGGGGCTTTAAGATTCGATGGGAAGGATGTCATAAATCTGCCACCCAGAGAAAGAAAGATTGGAATGGTCGTACAATCAGTTGCTCTCTTTCCGAACATGTCTGTTTACCAAAATATCGCCTTTGGACTAGATGTGGCAGGCTGGGACCATCAACGCGCTGTTCGGCGTGTGGAAGAGCTTTCGGAGATTGTAGGAGTTGAAAATCTGTTACATAGAAAGGTAAGCGAGGTCAGCGGTGGAGAAGGGCAGAGAGTAGCACTTGCAAGAGCGCTAGCATTGGAACCAGAGCTCCTCCTTCTCGATGAACCAATGAGCGCACTCGACCCAGCTCTGAGACAGAGATTGCAAGGTGAGATTTGTGACATTCAGAAAAAATTGGAAATAACCACAATCTATGTCACACATAGTCAGTCGGAGGCTTATGCAATTTCGGACTTCATAGCAGTTCTGAATAATGGGGCCATCGCACAAGTTGGAATCCCTCAGGATCTGTATGAACATCCTCAAAATGAATTTGTGGCAACTTTCATTGGAGGAGGTAATCTACTTCGAGGAACCGTTATTAGTTCGAAGGCGTCTGTGTTGGAAGTGTCCATCGGCCAGAGCATAATTCAGGTAGTAGGAGTTGCAGCAGTAGGGGATATGGTGTCGTTATCAGTAAAGCCGGAGGATGTTCGATTTGCAGAAAAAGGTGAATTTAACGTTGCAGTCTCTGTGGTAGGCGTAAAACCCCAGGTGGGGCATTTCTTGGTCACCCTTGACTTCGAGGGCCAAAACATAGTGACCAAAGTGTCCAGGTCCATTTTAGATACACGTATCCAGCCTGGAGAAAGGCTTTATGTCGCTATTGACAAGTCTGGAGTAGATGTGATACCGAGTCAATGAATGGTAACAATATAGAATTCTAATTGGCAGGGCTTTCGAGTACAACACAGCAACAGTATTATACCCACTAAGAGAGTTATGAGTCTATCACCGGCAGCTACCAACCTGAGGTTAGCAATCAATAATGGCGTAGTGATTAGCAATGGTTACAGGCTACGAGGTTTCAGAAGACGGAACATTGCAAGAGGTTGAGTTGACAAAAGAGTCCTTGGATTCTACCAAGGTTGTCTGCGTAGTCGACGATGAAACAAAAAGCATTTACCTCTGGAAAGGAGTCCAAGCAGGGGTCCGCAAGAAATTCATTGGTGCAAGAGTTGCGACCAATCTACGAACAGAATACGGATTTCACTTCAAGGTGAGGCCATTAGACGAAGGTGAAGAA
>CAYMLT010000387.1:0-3083 GCA_964391265.1 uncultured archaeon | reverse complement strand
CTCAAAATTGTCCTTCCAAATTCTGAAACAATACAGACAGGAACTGAGGCAAATCCCAATGCGCCAGGACCGTTTCTCAGATATGCGTTTGGGCCAGACATTACGGGACTATTCATTGGTTCATTAGGGTCTCTTGGAGTAATAACCAGAGTATCTCTCAAAGTTTTCAAACGCATGGAGTATTTCGATTACAACACTTATGGATTCGATTCTCACGATGCTGCTGAGAAATTTCTAATGGAACTGAAGAAAAACGATGTGAACATGGTGTTTGCATCACTCTACGAAGGACCAGTACTCGAACTTTTCATGGACATGCTAGGTGAAGAATACGGCATTCCACCGATGGAATGGCCTGAAAGAACCATTTCAATGTCAATAGGACGAGTACGGAAGGATATGCTTGAAAGCGATGCCAAACTTGCCAGAGACCTATGTGAACAGCTGGGAGGAAAAGTATTTGGCATCAAGGAGTTACCAGCAGGCGAATGGGATGGCAGGTTATGGACTTTTGTTCGAGCATGCTATGCACATGGATGGCATTGGAGAACGCTCTATCATCATCAAACCCCCACAAACGCACACAGGTCCGTGGAAGAGATTTCTAAGGTCATGGACAAGTATGGTTTCCTTGGACACACTGCAGGATTTGTCACGGGTCATGCGTCAACGAATATGTACCCCCACCTATACTTCGATCCAGTTGACCCTGAAGATGAAGAAAAGATCGTATCTGCTCATGACGAACTTGCTTCGACTCTCTATAAGACAGGAGCCGTTCCTTTCAAGCTGGCACCATTCTGGAAAGGTCTGATGGAGGGCACTGAGAATTACATGGAGTTCCTTGCTCAACTGAAGAGAGCGATAGACCCCAATGACATCATGAACAAAGGAGTACTTGGAGGAATCTAGAGATGACAGAGATAGACTTGGACGACCTTCGTGAAGAACTACTGCAGTGCCGACGATGTGGTGTCTGCAGAAATGCAGTCTATGAAGCGAAAGGATTTGATGGAATCTGTCCCATCTGGCGAAATACTGCTGGGTTTGAAACAAGTTTCATGCGAGGAAAAATTCAGGTCGCTCTTGCATTGCTCGACGGACGGCTTGAGAGGACTGCAGAGAATGCTGAATCACTCTACCAATGTGCACTCTGTGGGAATTGCACTCAGATCTGTGGTGCAGAATTTCATCCAGCTCACATCTTGGAAACTGTCAGAGAAGTGCTCAGGGACATTCCTAATGAATCACGAGATAGGATTGCTAAAAGCATTGATGAGTTTGATAACCCCTACAATGAAGAACCTGCTTCTCGAAGAGAGTTGCTCAGTGAATTGGGTTTCGAGGTTCTTATTACTGGAGACGTTCTATACTATGTTGGGTGCACAGCAGGACTGCGAGTCCCCGATATCGCAATGAATACTGCACTCATTCTAAACGCAGCCAAGACGGACTTTGCAGTAATGGAGAATGAACCATGCTGTGGTTCAGTAATGATGAGAACAGGTAGAATGGAAGACGCTAAAGAGAATGCAAAGAAGACAGCAGATGCTATCAAAGCGACAGGTGCAAAGAAAATAATTGTATCATGCGCGGGATGTCTGAAGACTCTAAGGAAGGACTATCCAGAGAAGTTTGGAATTGAGATGCCAGAGATTCTTCATATTGTAGAATATGCGAAAGAACTCATCGAGGTAGGCAAACTGAAACCAAAGCCCATTGATACTGTGAAAGTCACGTATCATGATCCATGCCACTTGGGAAGAGAGATGAAAATCTACGAAGAGCCAAGAGATATCCTTCAAGCGATTCCAGGGATTGTGTTTGTGGAAATCAACCCTAACCGAAATGCTGCTCTTTGTTGTGGTGCGGGAGGAGGTCTTCGTTCGTACGACGCGGATCTGTCAAAGAAGATTGCTGCAGATAGAATAAAGGCAATTGAAGAAACCGGAGCAACAACTGTAGTATCTGCATGTCCGTTCTGTGAAATGAATCTTGTAGCAGGTACTAAGATATCAGGCAACAAGATAGAAGTTGTCGATGTAGTTGACTTGCTACGTAAATCAGTACTTTAGCTTGTTCACTTTGCACCCACCAACATAATCCTGTATCTATTAATCAGCTTCCAATCTTTATTGGAGTCTATCTTTTCTTGAAAAGAAAACCTCAGTAAGTGTGAGGTGGGGATTCATGTTCCCAGGAAAATTCTCTCACAATCTTATACGTTTTTCAAAACTCACTTACATCAGAGAACCCGATGGTCACTCATCTTAAATAAAGAAATCCAAAACAGAAGCAAAGGTGGGCGCCAGTGACACACCTCATTTTTGAGGTCCACCCCTTTTTTGATGAACGTAAGATCTCTCTTTTTCATTCGCACACCGTTTCCCTCTGAACATTTTGTGAGAGTAGAATCCCCAAAGATAGGATGATTCCAACGAACGCATGTGCAAAGACTCACCAATCCTGAGATATCAGGACTACGATAGAGAGCATCCGTGTCAACTTGACGCCCACATACATAGTATGAAACAATCCAATTAAGTTTACTTATCTAAATTGACAATGATGCGCTTGGTAGTAAAATGACCAATTATTGTACAACAGTCAGCATCGACACTATTATATGTTGATAGAATAGTTAGAGAACCAATTGAACCCATACTGAGGCAATTATGATGAATGGAATCAAGGTAGCCCTTGTCGGCATTGGAAATTGTGCCAGCTCATTAGTTCAGGGTGTCGAACATTACAAGTCTGCAAAAGCTAGTGAAGAAAACATTGGACTAGGACATCCAGATTTTGCAGGATACCATGTGAGTGAGATACAATTCGTTGCAGCATTTGATGTGATCGAGAGCAAAGTCGATAGAGACCTCTCCGAAGCAATCTTCGCTGAGCCAAATAACGTCATGCGATTTGCCAAAGTACCAAATACAGGTTTGAAGGTACAGAAAGGAGAACTCCTTGACGGTGTCGATAACATGCTTAAGGCACTCGTTACGGTATCAGAGAAGAATTCCGTAGATGTTGCGAAAGTACTGAAAGATGCAGGTGCGGAGATTCTGATAAACCTAATCCCA
>CAYMLT010000386.1:0-3087 GCA_964391265.1 uncultured archaeon | reverse complement strand
CAGTCAGTAATGATTCGTCCCTCTCGAAACGAATAGATGAAACAGAGTGAATCTCTTAACAATCAACTGTCATGCTATTATAATATGTTGCCAGTGGCAGTGAATAGAAAAGCTACCATTTCAAAGGAATTCAATGATAACGGTTCCGGCGTGGCTTGATAATTTGCTTTTTGTTAGGTCTTCTCCCGTGGCAGAAAGGATTCTCCATTTTTCCTTGGCTTTATGATTTTCGAACGGCCATGAATCCCTGACGGCATCTTCGTATGTGTCGTCTTCAACTCCGCTAATGAAGTACTCCATTTTGGCACCCTTGATCCTTACTACTCTATTGATTTTGCCCTCGAAACCTTTGAGACTACCTCTTCTCATATTTCTATCTCTCTACAGATTTCAGAAAACTAGGTTCTGTCGAATCTAATTTGCTGAATGCTATCTACATTATACTGGTAATATATTTTTACATCTACCTAAATTCAAGCATGGAATGCGATGTTTGAACATAGTATCTCTTGAGGCGGGATGTAAGTCAAGACTTTGAACAATTCGATAATCTGTACGGAAAGAGGAAAAAAAGGGGCGACCAGCGATTTGGTCGCCCCCCTCTACCACGATATGCTTCTAATAGGTAAGATACTATATTAAAGAGCATTGCTGCACAGAATGGTCTAGGACCGCCTTAGAACTAACTTCTGGGCTGTTTCCATAAGATGCGCTCTGTGAAAATGGCATTCGGAAATGGGAATCAATGAATACCTTTCGTTCAGATGAAGCTCATTTCTGTCTCTCTGGATAAATTAACGAATCTCTTTCGTTATGGAAGAACCTCAAACCATTTCTCAATGGCTTCTTCCGAATGTCCCCACTGCTGCAATTCTTCTTTCCATAAATCAATGGGGATCTCTAGACCTCCCCTATTCGCTTCTCCTAATAAATGGGCAGAAATCCGTCCAGGCAATTTATGAACAGATTCAAGGATGTGTTTAATTCCATCACTTGGAATATATAGAAACGCTAGCAGATTTCCATTCCGATCAAGGAATGAATCTACATATGGAAAATAACTTGTCCATGCCAAAAATGAAGCCGTTGCTTTTCCGTGTTGAATCGTTATTAAGAAACCAGAATCAAGGCCGTTATTTGTAAAAGCGCGAGTATTCTTGAGTATCCCATTTGAAAGCAGTTTCCTTACTCTTTCATTTGTTTCCTTTGAGCTCTTTTTGATAACCTTTCTTGCTTGTTCTACCGTAAGGTTTTCCCTTAATGATGCGCGTTGGGGATTTGCATAGAAATCTGCGAGTATCATGTCTATCTGATCAAGATGCACGTTGGCTTTGGTGAATAGCATATCTTCAATGGGTGCCCTAACCACATGAGCTAGATCTTCGTCATGAATTTTCATTAGATGTTTATCCAATATATCCCAAGGAATTTTCCATCTACCTTCATCACAATCATAGTAATCTAAGTTCCGAATTCTGATTCCGCGGGATGTGTTCATGATGCTGGTAGTCACATTTGATCCTAGCGATTTAGCAAATGAACCTAATGCGTCGCAGTTTATTGGATTATCCGGTACCGTGTGAAGGGCCAGAATTGCGTTCTCGTGAGTTAGGATTTTCTTTAGTGAGTAGTAAAAGGGACTGGCTCTCATGTATTTCTCTAAATCTATGTCATCTGTCGCTTTGAGCAACACATACAATAATTTCAATCCAATACGAGGTGCTGAAACACTGTGAAAAGCAGAAATAATGCTGTATCTACGGAGATCTCTGAATGTGTTGGAAACCCACTGCGGACTGACTCCTATCTCTTTTGCAATTTGTCCAACCAATATGTCAGGTTGGTTAAGCCACCGTCGAATGATTTTCAGCTCAAGTGACGTTAATGGTCTTGTTGTGTACCATTCCTTATTCAGAACATTTAGAATGTATTCTTCTGGACTTGGAGCAAGCTCATTTCTTGCCAGTCTAATATTTTCTCGAATAAAATCAATTATTCCACTTTTTCCGATCAAGTATTCTATCTTCTCAAATGAGTAACCTGGGTAGTAGTATTTAGTGATGCAGCTTTGATCTCCAACACACCAGACTGTATCAGTCCATTCCTTGTACCAATTTCTCCTCTGCGTTGTATTGCACCAAAACACACCATATGCTCTGCTAAAGTCATCAACACAGAAATCGCACATTCTCAAATCAGAAATCAGTATCTTCAATGCTTCTTTTGCAACAACTGCTGAAAGAGGAAACTTGCCTGTTAGTGCACTTCCATCGAGAATAAATTGTCCAGATATTACTTCGCCACCCATTGCAAGTGGCTTCAGCTTTCTCACGACTTCAATCTGGTTTGGACACGGAGATGGCATCAGCCCCAATTCTGTTTTGATTTCGTCTGAGATGCGGTCCCAGAGATTCAATACATTGGTTCGTAGATAGTCATGTGACAGATACGAAATCAAGCCTTCTTCAATTTCTCCAGTCATTTGCTTTTCGAAGGACATGACACACATAAGTGTTTCATATGTTCACAATCGATGCCTCTCTAGTAATTAAGAATCACTCCCTTTTGCAGGAGAAACGCAGCATTTTGAAATACTACATTGATTGCTTTGATTCGTAATCGCTGATCGCCTTATGAAGAGCATCAGCCGCAAGGTTTGAACAGTGCATCTTTTGAGGTGGAAGACCATCGAGTGCTTCTGCCACTTCGGCTCTTGAAAGCTTCTTGGCTTCCTCGAGTGTCATTCCTTTTGCCATTTGAGTGGCCATGGATGAAGTCGCTATTGCAGCCACACAACCAAAGGTTTCCACTTTAATATCAGTGATAATGTCATTTTCTACACGGATAAACAGCCGGAGCATATCGCCGCAAACGGGGTTTCCAACCTCCCCTACGCCATCTGGGTCTTCCATCTTTCCCATATTCTGCGGATTTGTGAAATTCTCTTTTACTTTATCAGAGTACATTAGCTGTTCCTCATATGAGATTGGAAAATATCCTCTTTAGGACTTTTCCGTTATGACACGGCGGCGACCCTGTCAATCTATCTTCAAGTATTTTCTTCGTAAAGTTTGATGAGAGGCTTCT
>CAYMLT010000385.1:0-3101 GCA_964391265.1 uncultured archaeon | reverse complement strand
ATGTTTTCCCAATTGCCTCAGTTGAATATACTGCTTCCTTCCTATCATATCCCCATTGCTTCCATGTCAAGTATTCCTACAATGGCATCGCGTGCTTTTCCACTTGGACGCGTTGACTTTACATGCTTCAAGAATTCTATCCATTTACCATTTGAAATATACTTGCTTGCAACATCCTCAGGCAAATCATATTTTCGCTTCTTTGCAAGCTCATCTATCGATGCCATACTCATTCAACTCCCACAATTAGTGGCTGTTTCTAGCATATTAGCACCTTCAAGCTAACAATACCATAGAGCAATTCCTTATCAGGTGCGTAATATGATACATTTCAATGCCATATGAAAAATCTATTCTCAAAGACAAAAAAGTTGGAGTGATTGGGTTCAATGCTAGACCAATTGCATGCTCTGTAAAACGGAGCGGTGGACTTGCATTCGTTTCTGACTACTGGGGCGACTCAGATTTGGATGAATGTTCGAAAGACTGGGTAGCTGTTCTATCTTCAGTTCCTGGAAACAGACAACGGGGGGCACTTGAAGACCCGGTGCATATTTCGCTTTCAGCGAATTTCCAACATAGGTATGCAGGTCAGGAATTGGATTATGTGCTTATAGGGAGTGGATTCGACGATCATTTTACCTCTCTTAACCAAATAGAATACAAATTTGGTATAACGGGTAATTCTCCCCTCTTGATGCAAAGGGCTCGGGATCGCAAAACCCTATCAGAATTAGCAACAAGTGTCGATATCAAGTATCCAAGATTCTGGTTGGTTCAGACATATGATGAAGTAAAAGCCGCTGTTAAGGAGAATGGATTTCCTTGCGTTATCCGCCCGACATTTTCTGGAGGTGGTGCCGGTATCCGCAAAATGTCGGGATTCAAAGAGCTCAACTCTTTTTATCAGCGGCTTGAAGAAACCAGTCGGTTGGGTCCAAGGATCGTTCAAGATTACGTGTCAGGAATTGATGTGAGTGCCAGTGTGTTATGTACGGGATCCAAAGCATTCACTATCTCAGTGCAAGAGCAGCTCATAGGATTACCGTCAGCCGGTCGGCATAGTGATTTTGTTTATTGTGGAAACAGAATTCCTACGAATCTGGATGAACATGTCTTGAAGAAAATTCGTAGAGCTTCGGAAAAAATCAGTGTTTCTTTGGGCCTCAAAGGATCTATAGGTATTGACTATGTGGTTTCACACACCGGAGAAGTATGGTTGTTTGAAATAAATCCCCGATTTCAAGGTTCCTTGGAAATGCTAGAAAGAGCATCCAGCATCTCAGTGAGTGAGCTTCACATTCTTGCTTGTACAGGAGAATTACCACAGAACGTTCCTGAGTACATTCCTACGACAAAGATGGTAGTATATGCGAATCGAGATGGGACTGTACCAGACCTCTCAATTTACCCAAGTACTGTTGATAGGTCTCCACCCGGAGTTGGAGTCAACAAAGGCGACCCTGTATGTTCTATCATTGAATCAGGACCAAATGGTGATGATGTTTATAAAAAAGTGGAATCAATCGCTCTTGAAATTCAAGATGCATTGTAGGGATTCGAGGAGTCAACATTCATTTTTTAGTAACCATGTGATTTTGGTAAGATTCGGGTGTAATAGGGGAGTAATTCTGGAAAACCATCTTATGTGATTTTCAAAGATTCTCATCTAGGTTAGATGATATGAATAATGCCAACGATGCGGTTACAAATGAATCTCGATTGTTTTCCAGTGAGAACATCAAGTCGTATATAGGAGTCGCAATCCTGATGGTTCTTACGATTGCAATATCATTTCTTATTTCTCTGCGGATGCAAGGACCAGCTCCTGGGAATCAAGGACCTGGTCAGAATCCTCCAGCAGGTGGGGCACCTATTCCCACTCAAGGCATGTCTCAGTTCAATATATGGCCGCTCTGGGGATCTATTGAGATTCCAACTTTGGAGGCAATCATACTTGCCATATCTTTGTTAGGAATTTCCTTATTCATCCTTTATGCATTATACAAACGCGAATATCAATTTGGCAGAATCATTCCTTTGGTTCTTATTGGCGTTGTTCTAATCATTCTATCTAACCTAATTGATGGATGGAGTTCGGGCATTGAACTCGCAATATCAGGTGTGAACGAAATATACACAGATGCATTGAATATTCTCAATCCAATCGATTTCATTTCATCGTACGAATCTATTCAACCTACATTGACCATACATGCGCAAACCCAACCGCCTGGAGCAGTGCTAACAATATATCTATTCAGCATCCTCATTTTCAATCCCGGATTGATAGCGATTAGCATCTCAGTCATCTCAGGATTGTTCTCTGCATTTTTTGCCAGAGGTCTTTTTAGAAACTGGTTCAATGAAGAGGTATCGAATTACACAGCTTTCCTTTTCTTACTACTGCCTGCTGTGCAGATCTACTATCTTGCAAACATCTATGCAATAGTTGCAATGTTAGATATTGGTTCAGTGTTTTTTTACATGCATCAGAATCCCTATGCCAGCCATATTTTGACAGCAGTCCTTGTTTTTCTGGGCACATTCGTGAGTTTTGTTTTTGTCTGGGTTCCCCTATTCTTCTTTGCTTATGAAGCTCTTAGTGCATTCTTCTTGAATGAAGAAACGTCACTCTCAAAGAAGCTAATTGCTTTGGTAAGGCGAATGCAGAAATTATTCCTGATTTGCACTGCAATAGGACTTGCATATCTATTCTTGTATCTGGTTCTTGGTTTTAATTACATTGCAGCATTTCTGTTTGCCAGTTCACTTGAAAACCCCAATGGCTTCATGCTTTTTGCAGATCCAATTCAATACCTAAGCTCAAGACTGCAAGATATTCTTGACATTGTCTTCTTTTTAGGGCCTGTTCTTATTGTTGTTTGCTATAGGGGATTAAAGGGATTGAAACACACAATTCATGAAAACAGTGATGTTGCTCAAATGTTTCTAGTGGTTACTGCCGCTCTCCTTTCCCTAGGCATTCTATTTCTTACAGGTGCTCCCAAAAAGGGGGAAACCGCAAGAATCTGCATGTTCATTCTTCCAATTCTCCTAATACCTATAGCAAGCTACCTTTCGAAAAAAAGTATGTTGAA
>CAYMLT010000384.1:0-3103 GCA_964391265.1 uncultured archaeon | reverse complement strand
GAACAAGCCTATACATTTTTTAATTCATATACCGAATTTGAGGGCATTACTAAATTGAACTACCTGGAATTACCTGTTCAATGTAAATACTATATTACTAATAAAACCCTTAGTGCTTATGTTGCCTTAGGACCAAGTTTCGGATATCTTATTAACGGGAGGTTTAAAATTGATGGACAAACAATTGATGAAAATGATGAAATAAGCTATATAAATTCAGATGAAAAAATGAAATCCAAAGATCTCAAAGACTCAGGGATTAAAAGACTGGATGTTAGCCTTGTGCTGGGAGGAGGCATTAGTTAGAAGGTAGGGATAGGAGATATTTTTCTGAACATTAATTACAATCATGGATTTACTAATATTTTGGATGACTCTGTAACGGAAGTTTACGAAGGAGTTACACAAAAAAACAGAGGTGTGAATGTAACCTGTGGATATTTAATCTCCTTAACTAATTAGATTTTTACTCTATTAATAAAAAAGATAGTATATTCTTTAATTTAGGGAGAGAGTTCCCAAATAATAGTATGTAGATAGGGGTAAGATTGGATAGCTGGCGAACATAATGGACTTGATTATATGCTGCTTCATTTTCTATATTCTTAGTTTATACCTTTGCTTTGCGATTTCTTCAACTAAAAGTTAATTTACAGACCAACATTAGCTGGGTTTTGCGGAACTATGTATAAGACAAATTTATGTCGATATTAAATTTGAATGCTTATCACATCAAATCATTTACGTCTATAAAAATATTTGCTATATACTTACTCAGTTTATGTCTTCCGATTCCCAAATAACTGTACATAACCTGTAATGCTGCTTTCCATTCTGTTTCAGATGAAGGACCATTAACAGATGCGTCATTGATAAAATAGATAAAAATAAGGTATGCTGGTTTTTTGCACAAAATCCGTAGAAAATATAAATGAGTCAATCGGTTAGTATACTGATAAAACTTACCAGACCAGTCTATATCGTTATTGATACCCAAATATTCTTTTGTTTGTTTTAAGGATTTATCAATTAATACCTTTGATTTTTGACTTGCGGAACAAGCAGGGGTGACTATTTCCGGAATATTAGCTTTTGCTTCGAATAGAAGAATACTTTTCTCATTCGTGATAGCCAAAGCATCCCATTGAGGACCTCTTAAAGGCCAGAATTGATTTAACTTAATTTCTTTCTCATCTAATTCTATCTTTTTTATAAAGTCGGTATCCTGATATTCGGAATAATTATCTTTTGAAAGAGGGGATAACCATTTTATCACATGATTACTCAGTGCCGGAAATGCAATTTTTATTCTGTTATCAATAAGCTGAACTTTGTTATTAATAAGTACCTGGATATCTTTAAGACTGCCATGTCCGTCCGATCTCTGTTCTTTTATTGACATTTTCTAATAGAATTGGTTTGCGTTTTGTGGGACTTTTTTAATTAAAATTAAGTTTTTCCTTAGAAGGCCCAGTGACCACATAGCTCCGAAAACGGCAAACATTCTTGTAATAAACAGATATACAAGCATATATAATTTTAGATTTTGCAATAAAAAATGTATTTTTATCAAAAATGTTCGATTGATAATCAAGCATTTGCAGTAAAGATGGCCTAAATCGCAGCTATGTGGTCATTGGGCCATTAAGTGCAATAAAGTTTGTTCCATCAAGTTCAAATTCGATTAGCATTCCACTATCTGAAGTGATTTTTGAGTTCTCAAAGATTGAGCAGTAAAACTCCGCAGCTTCTTTCGCTTGGTTGTTAAACCATAAGTAAGGCGTGATTTTCTGAAATTTCATTTTTTTAATTTTAATAGTTCTACTCGGTACTTTATCATTCTCTCAATTAACTCTGTCGGAAGTGGTTTATCCAATGGAAATTGAACAGACCCTTTCCCTCTTTTATATTCCGTTAATTCCGATTCAAATTTTTCCATAGTTGTTGGGTGCGGATAAAATCCAACGTGTTTTTTATAACCTGCAATCATAATTTGTTGTTCTCTTTTTCCATCTTTTATAAGAGCATATGCAGGAATGTTATAGTTAAACAGTTCTGTCGCATTTGGTACTACTTTAAGTATGCAATTCTTCAATTCGAGAAGTGTACTTTTAGTTTTTTCGGGTTGAGAGTTAAAATATTCCTCAACTGATTTATTTGAATTCGTTTCGTTCATTTTTAAATCCTATTTTTTTGCAACAACAACTGCAAGATTATTAATGATTTTCCATTCATTGTCAGTGTCCAAAAAGAGCGAATTATATGAAATAAAATCGTTTTCCGAACTTTCTATTCGTAATTTTACTGAAGCAATAATTCCACTTTGGTCGAGTTTCTCAATTTTCATTTTTCTTGGTAATCCACCAAAAATTCCTTTTTTTATTTTATCAAGATATTCATTTTTGTCAATTATGGTAATTCCCGAAGTTCCCATAAATCCATTATTTGTTACTCGAAAATCTGTGTGAAGTACTTTATTCAAAAGTTCAATATCACTATTATCTCCACCTTTTACAAAGTCGATAATTGTTTGTTTTATTTTGGCGTTATCGTTCATTTTAATTGTATTTCCGATTTTTTTCAAAATGTTGCACAATATTTTTTTCTAACATTTATATTTGTCATTCAATCCTACACCATCAAATATTTGTTGCTTATATTTTTCGATTCTATTTGACCTCGTCTGTGATTGTTTTGGTTGTGAAAAATAAATTGTGTAACCTCTTTGGCGTCCAGGTGTCAAATCGTAAAACGCAGTCTTAAATGCTGGCTCATCTTCAAAGGCTTGTAACAATTCATCTGGAATTGGCTCTGGATTCTTCTTAAATTCAACCTTCTTTCCACTTTTCTCAATGGCGATTGCTTCCAATACATATGACTTCAATACATTTTTCAATTTCTCAATTTCTTCAATGTTCGTGAATTTGACTAATCGGTCTGATTGTAAGTTCCCTTGCTGCTGAAGAATCTTATGTTTGTCGATCAATAGTACCCCTTTAAAAAATCCAATGTTGGCAGATTCTTTTAAAGCATTTATTGTTACTACATTTTTACCATTTTCTGTATAAACAGGAACTCCCCATTTAATCTCTTCCGTCAAACC
>CAYMLT010000383.1:0-3113 GCA_964391265.1 uncultured archaeon | reverse complement strand
GTCGAGGGCGATATATGGGGTCATTTCCTGCGATTCTAGATAGCTTTCGACGGTCTGGGGCGATACTTGCTCCAGGAATCCATTGCAATGAGATTCACGCACCAAGATAAATTCTTCGGTGAGATTGCCGGCTTCGTCCATGCTCGCCCCTCGGCCCAGCGGATAGACGCGGCAGGCACCCGGGCGGTGGGCGTAGACGCTACAGCCGTCTTCTCGAACGAACGGACAGGACTGTGCGTCGTCATTTTGCATCTGCAGCATGACGGAGGGAAAACCGTTTCCCGGCAAGGGTTCCACCTTTGCATATCGCTTCATAAATTCGGTGCTGCTGATGCGAAGGGCGATTCGAAGCCGGGTGACGTCGTACGGGCTCAGGGCGAGGTTCAGGTCGCCGCAGCAATGGTTGAAGCAGTCGATGCCCGGACGGCAACGGAATACGATCAAATCGTCCTTCTTCAATCGCGGCAGACTTGAAATAAATTCCTCATGGTCGGTTCCGTTCATTTGTCGAATATACCCGAAAAAGGGGGGTTGTGCAGGCCGGTTCGCGATGTGACCGAATCTTAGCGATGAAAGTGGAATTTTCCATTGCTCTATAATCGAAAAAGGTCCCTCGTTTTGTAGTCATGATGGACAAAGTCTGTTAAATGTCCAGTCATGGCAAAGCCGGAGAGCAAAATTCGGGAGCTTTTCCTCGGCGGTCCGCCGCCGACACCGGAAGAGGTGCGCCGTCTGGTGCTGTCGCTGTCACCGGAGCACGCGTCTGACGATTTGGTCTCCCTCATGGAAAAAGACCTGCTGCTGCAGCATCATTTCGGTCTCTTTCTCGAGGTGGCGAAGCTGCTTGATATCTCCAACCGGCGTCGCGAGGAAATGATGGCGGTGGTGCAGAATGAGCGTCGGACCCGATTGTCCAGGCAGTTCGCTCTTTTGGGTGTGACCAGTTGTCAGTCACAGGAATCGATGATGACAATTTTTCGGGAGGTGGATCCCGAGCTCATTACGGCGACTTCGGACATGCCGTTTGTGGATATGTTGACGGCCATTCAGTTGGAGCCTTGCCTTGCCTGCGACTTGACCAACGTTCTCCTCGGCGCCTCTGAGGAGGAGCAGGAATTTATCCTACTGCATCATATCGGTCGCATTCGCCGGGAGGTCGGAACTCCCGCGTCCCTGGCCTACGCCCACGCATTGGGGGAGCCGTCTTTGTCGCATTTACATCCGCATATGATTGACGCGCTCATCGCGGAGCGGGATTCCGCCGCGGTCGCGCTGTTGACGACCCTGAGGGATCAGGCGCAGGATGACGAGATGCGGCGACGTTTTCAGGCGGCGTTGCTGCGCATCGGTACCTTGCAGATTGAGGACACACCCGGGCGAAATGCGCCGGACGCGCGCACCTTCGTGAGCATTTGCGACGGCCAGGGAGCTTATTTCCTGTTTTGTCGCTACAAGATGGCGGATGCGCACTGGGCCACGGCAAGCTGTTGTATTCGTACGGCCGCGGATATTCGAGACGCTTTCGTGCTGCCGCAGCAACCGACGGAAGAGTTTGAAGAGATGTTGTCGCGGCTTACCGAGCAACGCTTGATCTATACCGAGGTGCCGGTTCGGCAGGCCGCCTCCCTGTTTGCTGACGCGCTCAAGAGAACTCGCGATCTGGACCGGAGGCTTCCGGATTCGGCGGCGCCGGTCATCAGCATGTTTGAGCGAATCGAGCCGGAGTATATGGACGATGTAGCGGCGCAGAAGTCTGTCTCCGTATCGGCCCTCCAGGAGCTGATGGAAAGCCCCCACTACGATACGTGGTTTTTCGACGACGGCGATTTGTCCGGACACGGCATCGACTCTCCGGACGGCGTGCCGGCGGCGGCGTGGTATCGAGATGCGGCCGAGGCCCTCGAAAAAACGCCGCTCAAGTCGCGGTTGATCTCCATGCTCGACCATATGGTCAAGTGGCATATTTGGGCCGGCGATCCGGATTCGGCGGCGCTCTTGTCGGCTGCGCGCAGACAAGCCGAATCGAATTTCAAGAAGAGCGCCGTGGTGCGCGTAATGCTGGAGCGCAGCTTGTACGACGGGGACGCGGAAGATCCGTTTGCCGCACTGGCTGAAGACTTGGAATCGGGCGGTGATATGTTCGGGAGCGAAGCCCTCCGCGGCACATTGCGACGTCGCTTTTTCAATGAATTGAAGCGCCCCGCCGGCCGACATTTGGCAGAGCTCGATTTCACCGAGGCGGCCTATCACCAGCTGCACCTTGCATTCAGTGCCTTTCCCGGAGAAAAGCGACCCCGGGAAGACGAAGTGCTCGACTTGTCCGCCGAAATTGCCGGTCAATTTGTCCGGTCGCTGCTCAACGGACGGGACGCGGCATCCATGATTGAAAAGCTGGACAAAACCGTCTGCGCGCGCACCGAGTTGAACGGCAACGAACGGGCGGACTTGATTCACATTGTTGTCGAAGGACTGTTCGGCTTCATCGACGCGGCCTGCAAGAAGTGCTCGGTTCAGTGTCTGGAGGCCCCGCGCAAGGGCATGGCGGACGCGTTTTTTTCCTCAAAGCACCCCGCGGAGAAATAACCCATGGCCGGGCGCCGAAAATTTTCGGCGTGGTCAGGATTCCCTAGGAATCCGGCGGCAATCGCGATTTGTTGCGGGCTGCTTTTTCTACAGGCCTGCAAAACACGTTCGCGTGAAGGAACCTCCGCGGCGGATACGACGCCCGCCGCAACTTTCGGTGCACCCTCCGTACGGGTATTTCAGAAAGCCTTCCACGCCATGGGAACCGTCTTTTCTTTCTCGGTGGCGATCAAGGACGAAGAGGCGGCTGCGGCTGCATCCGCCGTGGATGCGGCGTCCGCTGAAATTGCGCGGGTGGAGCGTGTGATGTCTTCGTACATCGAGGACAGCCCGATTTCCAAGGTAAACCGAAATGCCGGAAAAGCGCCGGTGACCGTTCCGTCCGAGCTGGTGCGGATTGTCGATGAAGCGGGTGAGATATCGAAGCGGACCGAGGGCAAGTTCGATATTTCCTTCGGCGCGGTAGGCAGACTATGGAAGTTCAATCCGTCGCGCCCGGCGCTTCCGGAGAAATCGGCCCTGGATGCGGC
>CAYMLT010000382.1:0-3118 GCA_964391265.1 uncultured archaeon | reverse complement strand
GGCTGGCGATGGATCAAGTGGGGATCCATTCATCATAGAAGGATATGCCATAGAAGATGAAGAATATCTAATTTATATCGAGGATACGCGATACCACTTTGAAATCCGCGACTGTAATCTTACACTTTCTGGTTATGGTATCAGCCTATACAACGTGACAAACGGTCTTATTGAGAACTGTCTCATTGTAAATTCTTGGAGGGGAATAGAATTGGACAATGTCACGGGAATTGATGTAATAGGCTGCAACATTATTGGTGGTCCTGATTATGGGTCCAATGGTGTCTTTATGCATGATGCCAGAGATTGCTTAGTATCAAGCTGTGTGATGGATGGAATGACTGGTTCAGACTCAGGGATATACGTATTGGATTCTTTCTGGATAACCCTCTTCAACAATACAGTGTGTGGGTTTGATTTGCATGGAATCAATCTGGATGGGTGTTATGATACAGAGGTTCTCAACAATACATTGTACTGGAATGAAGGTTCTGGTAGTGCGGAAACCTGTGGTATGTATATTGTGAATTCTTTCATAGCTGATATTATTGGCAACAACATTACAGAAAATGAGCAAAATGGCATTACGATTATGATGTCAAACAATATGACAATCATTGAGAATGACATTATTGAAAACTTGTACCATGGTATTCTGGCGGAATGGTCAGATTACTGTATCATTCAGGATAATTTAATCAAGGATAATGGTCATGGAATTATTATAGCAATGGATGTGCGATGCGGAGTTTCTATACAAGACTCGGAATACTGCCAGATTACTGGGAATGACTTCTTTGGGAATGTACAGAATAGTATCTCACTGAAGGCAGCTCATTTCTGTTATGTTTATGATAATTTCCTAAATGATTCTGATAACCATGGAGTGGAAATTTCGTCATCAAACAACGTTACAGTCGAGAAAAATGAGATATACAATTCAGAAGGAAACGCAATGATTATCGCTTGTGGTATATACATGATAAGATCTCATAATGCATCATTGATTGATAATATACTTGGACACAATTCGGAGAATGGAATTACTGCATCGCAATCTGATAACTGTACAATAACTGGAAATACTATCTATGATAGTGAGATGAGTGGGCTTTACGCCAACCTCTGCTCTTTCTGGACTGTTTTCGATAACATAATCTATGACAATGGCGCCCCTGGAATTTATCTGGATTCAGGTGTTGACAACTTCACTTTGTATCAGAATGACATTGGCTGGAGTGGAGAATTCTTAGCATACGATGCTGGTGAAGACAACGCTTGGAACTATACTAACATTGGAAATTGGTATAGTGATTACGATCTTGAAGGGGTCTATGATATTATTGGTGGTCCTGTTGTTGACCATCATCCCTCAAACAGTCTTTACTGTGGTGTAACGGATCCCTTGGAGTATCAAGCGGGCACCACAGGGAATACAATGACTTGGAATTCAAGCGCGCTTAATGGCTGGAAATACGAACTGCTAATTGATAGTGTTCCTGACGGTTCTTGGACTTGGACAGTTGGATCTATTGATGCTGATGTCGATGGTCTTCAAGTTGGTGTTTACAATGTGACACTCGTTGTGTACCATGTGTCTGGACATTGGCTGTCAAATCAATCAGTACTGACAGTCATTGATACACTTGGACCTGTGTGGGACGTTACCATAGAAAACCAATACCTGGAGTTTGGTGAGGCTTGTGCATTTACAATCAATGCAACGGATCCTTCAGGCGTTGATTCATACTGGCTGACTGGTGATTCAAACTTCACCATTGACAGTTCAGGTCTCATCACAAACACCACTTTTCTGGCAGTTGATTTGTATGAGATTTCAGTCCATGTAAACGACACATTCGGTCATGAAACAATTGAATCCCTATACATCGATGTTTCTGATACGATTGCTCCGGAATGGGTCACCACTCCCACCAATCAGGAGATATTGGAAACTGACGCATTTAGCTATCAGCTGTATGCAACCGATTTAGCTGGTATACTTTTGTGGAATGTGAATGATACAGATCACTTTGCTATCAGCGGAGATGGACTCATCACAAACACAATCACTCTCGCACCTGGTGTTTATGGTTTGAATATCACTGTTGTAGATAATAACCTCAATTCGCTTTCCATAACAATAGCGATTACTGTAAACGCAGTAACGACAACAACGTCCACAACAACCGGCACTACCACAAATACAACCACGCCGCCTCCTGATGACATTGCTCCAATGGTTATTTTGGCAGTCGGTGGAGTAGGTGCCATCATTGTGATTGCAGGTATTGTGTACGTAGTAAAATCTCGTGGTGTCTAGATACATGAAGAACAGTGAGGGGCACTAAGGCCCCTCATTACATATTATAACGAAAAAGTTACTCTTCTGCTACTTCATCCCAGTCTTCGCCTTCCGGGACCCGTATGACGCCGAGTTCAAGTAATCGGTCCATAACCTTCAAAGCAGCCTCGTCAATCTGAGGTTCGAATTTAGCACCTGTAATAACAAGCTTTCCTGAACCGAACAGTAGAATTACGACCTTAGGGTCTCTCATTCTGTAGATGAGCCCTGGGAATTGTTCTGGTTCATAGAGTGTGTTTTCAAGTTTCATTGCTGCCAGTTCAAGGTTGAGTTCTGCTCCAAGACTTGCACTTGCAACGATGTTTTGAACGACGATGATTGGTTTGCCAGTTATCTCGATTCCTGCTTCTTTGATGTTCTTAACAATGCGATGAACTGCACGCTTGGCTTCTTTCTCACTCTTTGCGCCAGTGCAGACCATTTTACCTGAATTGAAGATTAGAGTAGCAGTCTTCGGTTTTTTAAGTCTATAAACTAGACCAGGGAATTGCTCCGGATCGAACTCAACGTTCGGCATAGTGGCTGCAATTTCATCAAGGTCAAGTCGTTGATTAAGTATGACCGAGGCGACAACGTTCTCGATTTTTGTGATTGGACTTGGTCGGACCATAAAATTGGAGTCTCCTTCCTTTATAAGGGGCTCTTTATAAGGCGTCTCTATGAAAATCGCCTTATAAAGCTGTGCAAAACTGCCAGATTTCTATCTCGGTTGATGAACCTGTGATGGAACATTCGGCAAATCCAATAAAGAAA
>CAYMLT010000381.1:0-3126 GCA_964391265.1 uncultured archaeon | reverse complement strand
AGCCAACCGAGAGAGAACCGACGAAAAATTTCTGAACTTCGTCTTCCGTTTCAGATATGTATCGCTGTAAGATTTTTGCGAAAGCAAGCTCAAAACCTGCTTGTTTTGAGACGAAAGAGAGGCATCATCAAGCCCTAACGACGTCATAATAGCGGGGCCATTTGACGCACCCACAACAGCTACATCAACACTAGTTGGGGCCTGAGCAGGAGTTAAAGGACCTGCAACAACAAATCCAACAATAACACCTGGAAAAACGAGAAGCAACGCAAACATAGATACAAGAGTTGTACGGGCTCTATCCATCTGAAGATGACCTCCAAGCAGAAGGAAACCGTATAGAAATCCGACTAATATCAGTGTCGGATTTCATGAAGACCTAAAAGGAACCAATCTATCATTTCATCGAGCAAAATGAGTGATTGGCGAAACCTAATTCTTCAGGGGGATTGTCTGAATGCGCTACGAACTCTGCGGAAGGAGTATCAAGGCAAGTTTCGTCTGATCTACATAGATCCTCCATTCTTCTCGGGAATCGATTATTCACTAAGAAGAAAGGGAGAAACCAGGACTGGACATGCTCCAGATGTCACAGAAAAGCCTACGTACACAGATAAGTGGGAGGGCGGCATTGAAGAGTATCTAAAGTTCATGAGAAACCGTCTTGAAGGCATGAAGGACTTGCTTCGCAAAGATGGAAGTCTTTGGGTCCATATTGATTTTCATGTTTCACATTACCTCAAGATAATTCTTGATGATGTTTTTGGATATTGGAATTTTATGAATGAGATAATTTGGAAGAGAACAAATAGCCCGAAAGCACAGAGCCGCGGGTTTGGTTGCCAACATGATGTAATCCTCCTATATGCCAATGACACAACAGAATTCCGAACTAATCCCGTATTCAGGCCTCATGATAGTACTTCACTCAAGCCCTATAGCTATAATGATGAGAGAGGTCGATTCAGGCTAATCGAAATCGAGGCACAAGGAATTCAACGTTCTGAATCTCGGAAGCAATTTGAATGGAAAGGACGAATTGCTCCATATCTCTACAAGAAGGAAACTCTCGATGAGTGGTGGGAAAACAATCTCATCTATACAAGCCGAAATGGCCGATATACGAAGAAGCAATACCTTGAAGATATTCCTGGTGTTCAGGTTTCTGATTTATGGTTTGATATTCCACCAATCCAAGGGTCTTCAGAAGAATACACAGGTTTTCTTACTCAGAAGCCGCTCCTGCTCATCAAACGTATAATAGAATCAGCATCAGAGCCAGGCGACTTAGTGGGAGACTTTTTTGCGGGTTCAGGAACAACACCAGTTGCGGCATGTGAAATGTCTAGAAGATGGATTATATGTGATTCATCAGAGATTGCGATTAGTCTAATCCAATCAAGGTTGGAGAAAGTTACCAGGCGGGAAACCTACGAACTTATCAATCTTGAAAACCTATAATGATTCTCTGGAAAGATTGAACACTGTTTCGGAGTGTGTGATAAAGTGTCGGAGAGGATAACGGGAAGACGAGGAGACCTTCTAAGGTTTGGGTTGGCATCACGAAACTGGATTATTACGCAAATGAGTGAAGACTTGGATTTAATGAAATGGATGCCGAGTGGTATTGAGAAATCAGCAAGCCAGATTGTTAGCCATATTTCATGGACCGTATCTGCAAGTGTTATGGAGATTGCAACACAGCTCGGGATCGAGCTCAACGCAGAAGCATCACAGTCCGTGGATAATCAAAATGAACTTGAATTTGAGATAAGAGCAGCCTACGACCTTTTCAAGCAACTCTGCACGCATATGACCGATGATATGCTGGACGCTCAAACAACTCTTCCGCCTCCTGCAAGAATAAGAGAGGGAGCAGTCGAAACGATTCTTCGCATTATCGTAGGATATCACACAGTTCATCACGCAGGACAGATTGCGATGTTGGTTGCAAGTGCCAAGCGAGAAGAAGAATAACCTTTTTCCGACTTTACAAAGGCGCATAAGATTGGGAAGCACTATTTAGTTAGGTAATTGTGAAGCCATGCAATTGTTTGTACAAGTGGTTATTGTGATTGGATTGATCTTATTCATTTCCATTATTCTTGGGAGAGATACGAGAAAAATCCCTGTGAAACGCAAATCTTGTTATACTAATGCAACTTCAGCAGGAAAGATGAAATGCTCCGAGACTATAGATTCTGCATTCTTTCCGATGGAATCTGAAGACTATGTCGATGCGTATGAGGCCGCCAGAAGGTATTGTTCCTAGTATTTCTGTTACATGGAGAATCTGAGTCACACCTTCATTTTTCTAATGGCCCCACCTGGAGCAACTCCCTTTGGACAGGCTTTCACACAGTTCATTACCAAGTCGCACATTGGAGATCCATTTGGCACTTGTGCTGCCTTAAGATATCGGTCAGTATTTTCCAAACGACTATCTTGATTGAATCGCCATGCTTTTGCTAAGGCGGCAGGTCCAAGGTAATCCTCCATCTCATGATTAACAGGACATGACCCGAAACAGATAGCACAGAGAATGCAGTTTACATAACGTTCAATCTTTTTCCGGTTTTCAGGACTCTGTTTTCGAGGCTCGTCACCAGATGCAGGTTCCGTCCATAATCGGAGTTTTTCGAGAGCATCATAGAACTTCGTCATATCAACTACAAGGTCTTTCAGTATTGGAAAATTAGGCAGTGGCTCAATAAGAATCTCAGCATTCATATTCCAACCCATCGGCTTTTCTACTAGAGGCGCGAAGGGTTTGAGTTTCATATCATTATCTTTGATGGTGGCTACCTGTGTCCTACAAGCGAGTCTAGGTTCCTTGTCAATCAACATGGCACAGCTACCGCAGACGGCACCACGGCACGAGTATCTGAAGGACAATGAAGGGTCCATTAAGTCCTGAATCTGGAACAAAGCATCAAGAACGGTCATTCCTTTGCGAACCTGAACTTTGTACAGATCATAGTGAGATACTTCTCCACCATCTCTGCTTCTGGCAATACGGAACATCATTAGTAGGTCCTCTCCTTTACTTCAAATTGTCCAAGGTTCACGTCTTTGTATTCAAGTTTCATTTTGTTCTCGGCCATGAAAGCAAGAGTGTGCTTGAGG
>CAYMLT010000380.1:0-3137 GCA_964391265.1 uncultured archaeon | reverse complement strand
TCGATCTTCTTTTGTACCATCCTGCTTAGCGGCCATAGGATATTTGCATAGTATTTCTCTGCTTCTCGCCAGAGTACGTACTGATCTACTTGGTCGGCGAATCTTTCCGCAGTTGCATAATGTTGTCCAAATGCATCATTTGGTAGAAGGACTTCTTCTTCCACATAGTAGGTGAACATTGTTTCTGGCCAATGAAGCATTGGAGCCTCATAGAATCGCAGTGTCTTCTTTCCGAGAGATATCTCATCACCAGTCTGTACAGTCTGGATATCCCATCCATTCTGATAGTGCTTCTTCAGCTGGTCGACGGCTTTTGTTGTACAAACCAACTTTGCATTAGGAACTCTTCGAAGCACCTCAGGTATGGCTCCGGAATGATCCATCTCAGTATGATTTGACACCATATAATCGATCTCTTCAGGGTCCACGACTTTTGATATCCTTGCAAACATCTCTTCCGTAAATAGCCCCATCACTGCATCCACAAGAGCGATTTTCTCATCAATTATTAGATACGCATTATATGTCGTTCCATTATGGGTAGAATAACTATGACCGTGAAAGTTACGGATATTATAGTCAATGGCTCCAACCCAAAACACGTTCTTCGTTATCTCTACTGGTTCCATTGTTACACACTTCTATCACTGCTAAACCATTTAACTATAATAAATATGGCAGTTTCCAGATGGAAAGCGAATCTATTACTGCCTACTAACTATTCTAATTTCCACTCGATACTCCCGATGCACCAAATATGCAGAGTATCCTAAAGAAACCAATCCCACTGGTATCATGAGTAAAAATGCTGTACCTGCGATAGGTGCTATGGGTGGTGGATAGGCTCCCTGATAGGACAATGCTGCTTGCCAGTACATCCAAATCGCAAGTTCATTAAGGAGTAGCCCAGTCACAATCAATGCAACTCCAAGCACTGCAAATTCTGTAGCTCTATTCAGTATTGAAGCCTCCTACAAAGAACAACTATAGACGTTTATCCTAATCAATCTACTTTTTTCATTCTAAGATAATATGCCCACCAAAGCAGCTGCCAATGCCACAATGACTATCCCTTAAGCCATCCTTTGATTCGAAACACGACCAAATACCTAAGTGGAACTGTCACATTCATGGTTTCCATGAGCATCGGTCTTATACGTGGAGGTATCATCCCAAGATAGATGGTCCTGCAGCACCTCTCCTCGTTCTAATGGCTGCTGTGAGTCCTTTTGGATCCTGTGTAATTGATACTAGTTCTTTGGAATAACTATAGACATACGACATCATGCAACTAATAGGCTATGTCCCATATTTGTCCTCTGCCTGATATAGAATTAGAATCAGGCTATTTCGGGTGGGCTAACGACCCGGTTTTCTACGACCATTTTTTCCCAATCAATTGGTGACGGAAATTCAAAATCCTGAATCCCTCTGTATTTTCCAACCCATCTCCAACAAGGTACTGCGCCGCATGATTCCAGCCTGTAGAGATTCGCATTTGTTGCGGAAAAACGGACTTCCAGTAGAGTGCCAACCGGGAGTTCCTCTGCCATTTTATCTATGTCTATTACTTCAAGACTCTCTTTTCCATCAAGGTCAATAGATCCGATACATGAGATATAGTACCTGACATTTTGTCCGCTCAAGGGATCATCTACAATAATTGCAACATGTGGCCTAGTGACTGGATCCCATCTACGTGGTAGACCCGGACGCCTCATTAGAATATAGTCGCTGACGAGCTCCATATTCGATGCTAGACCAGATTGCACGGTACATCTCTCCAAGGTAAAAGTCGGAAATTCTGCATATAAAACACTGTCAGACGGCGTTCCGTAATACAGCATGACAGAGAATGCCCTAGAGGCCACTTTCCAGCAAGTTTAACCTCATTTTAGAGCGGTGCACATATTGACATGATGTGGGCGCCTAGGCGAATTTTGAAATGCGTACTAACCCAAACCGCATACTTAACAAACGGCCAACATAATATATGATTTCTCTTTTAAATTACTTGTCTGGTCCTTCAGCAAATCCAATCACTAATGGCCGACCTTCAAATAGGGATTGGGCCACCTTTTTCCTGGCACTAGCCAGCAACCTCCATATTGTACCCCTAGAAACTCCCATCTTGCCGCCTGCTTGTTCCTGATAGAGTCCCTCAATATCTACCAACCGGAGTACCTCGGCTTCTGCAAGATCTAGATAGATTTCACTTCCTGTTGCCTGAGGTTTCGGAATCATCATCTCAGCCTTAGGTTTCTTTCCAATATTTGGCTGAATCGGGAATCTTCCACGTCCTCCATGTCTTCTTCTGTGCATAAACAACCAAATCCGTATACAATCTGAAACCAACCTCCTAATTATCTTTCCGAGCTTATGAAAGAAGCTAAGTTTCGAAAACGAACCTTGGTGTATTACAACAATATTGAGATTTTTTTCCTTCTACTTCTTTCGAATTTTATCCATTGGTCATATTTATCTCAGTGAATATGTACACAAAATTTGCTTGTGGAGTGATTATTGATGGGATTCAGTGTTGGAATTGTTGGCAAGCCTTCTTGCGGAAAGACCTCATTCACTAATGCCGCCTGTATGACTGACTTTAAAGTTGGAAGCTATCCATTCACGACAATCGAAGCCAATGTTGGAGTCACACATGTACGGACCCAGTGCGCTTGTCGTGATTTCGCGGTCGAGGATAATCCTAAGAATTCTATTTGTATTGAAGGAATTCGTCTGGTTCCTGTGAAATTAATTGACGTTGCAGGACTAGTTCCTGGTGCTCATGAAGGTCGTGGAATGGGAAATCAGTTTCTTGATGACGTTCGTGAAGCTGATGTTTTGATTCATATTGTTGATGCAAGCGGAGCACTTGATTCTGAAGGACAAGAGGTCGATGCTGGTAGTCACGACCCAGTGGATGATGTCAAATTCCTGGAAACCGAACTGACTGAATGGATGTACAGTATCGTCACAAAGGATTGGCGGAGGATTGCATCCCGTGTGAGGACAGAAGGTGCCAAACTGGATGGGCTGCTATTAGAGAAGTTGTCAGGGCTTCAAATCACGCGTTCACACATTCTAAAGGCAATACGTGCATCAGATCTTACTGCTTCAGCAGCAGACCATTGGAG
>CAYMLT010000379.1:0-3143 GCA_964391265.1 uncultured archaeon | reverse complement strand
ACCTCAAGAGAATGATACTGAAAAAAACAATCAATATACTCGAGCTCGAAACCTATTGGACACTTGGATTGCAGAGAAGGCAATTATCCAAGATGATAAAGAAAGCTTCTACGTCTATGGGCAAAATTTCGAAATACTTGGAGAGAATCTCTTTCGATTTGGGTTCATCGGGCTTATTGAACTCGAAGAATTCGCCAAAGCATCTTCAGGTGGCGGCACGTTTTCAGGAGTTCTTCAGCATGAGGAAACACTACCAAAGGACATCATCGACAGATTGAGTCTGTGTCGAGAAACTATGGCAAACTTCGGACAAATTTTTGTTATCTATCCGGATCATGAAGGCAACGTGGATTCGATTCTGGAAACTGCTATGATGAATGATCCTCTTTTTGATGTGACAGACTATGAAAACGTCCGACACCGAATTTGGAAAATCGACTCAGAAGAGGATACAAATAGAATCACAAAATTGATGGATGACAAATATGTAATAATAGCTGACGGGCATCACAGATACAAGACAGCTCTTCAGCTTTCGAAAGAAAATCCAGACTTAGAAGCAGCCAAGTATAGGATGCTAACCTTCGTCAATATATCAAATCCAGGTCTTGTTGTACTCCCAACGCATCGTCTTGTTCAGAATCTTAAGGAGTTCGAAAAGGAGGATTTCTTGAAACAGATAGAGGAGCATTTTGATCTGGAGAAATTCGACTCGAAAGAATTAATGTTCGGTAAAATGGATCAAATGTTCAAACAGGGGAGGCATTCATTGGGACTATATATGAATGATGGTCACTTCTACGCATTCACATTGAAGGATGAAAAGACAATGGAGAATGTAATGCCTGATAGTTCAGATGAGCTTCGACGCCTCGATGTGTCAATCTTACATGCGCTTGTTCTTGACAAAATGCTTGGCATCGATAAGGAGAAGCTGAAGCAAGGCACCATGAAAGGGGGAGGATTTGTGGTGTACCTAAAGGGGATTGGAGATGCGGTGGAGGAATCCATCAAATCGGTTCAGGGAGATGCACAAGCAGTATTCTTCATGAACCCAACCAAGGTTGAAGAAGTAGAGGCAGTTTCAAAGAATTTCGAAGTAATGCCTCAAAAAAGTACATTCTTCCAACCGAAAGTGTGGACAGGTTTTACAATAAACAAACTGGACCAAAATTGATGTTAGGTGATATTGATGACAAAACGTGTATACAACTTCTACGCGGGACCGGCAACTCTACCATTACCGGCTCTTGAAAAGGCAAAGGAAGATTTTCTGAATTTTGAAAATACTGGAATGTCTGTGCTGGAAATCTCACATCGTGCAAAAGAGTGGCAGAATGAGATGGATGCGGCGGATGCTTTAATTAGAGAGCTGATGAGAATCCCAGATGATTACAAAGTGCTCTGGTTGGGGGGCGGTGCTTCAACACAATTTTTGATGACTGCAATTAACCTTCAAGTTGAAGGAAAACCAATGGAATATATCAATACTGGAGGATGGTCCACTAAAGCAATCAAAGAAGCCAAGCTCTATGGGAATGTGAACGTCATTGCATCATCTGAAGATGATAAATTCAGATACATTCCAAAAGAGTATGACATGAGCGACAATGCAGCATACGTTCACATTACAAGTAACAACACACTCTATGGAACTGAATGGCATACATGGCCGAATCCTCCCAAGGAAGTGCCCCTTGTGGTTGATATGTCCTCCGATATTATGGCTAGAAAAGTCAATGTGAAAGACTATGGGGTGATATATGCAGGGGCTCAGAAGAATCTTGGTCCAGCTGGAGTTACACTTGTTATAGTTAGGGAGGACCTGCTAGACCGCGTTCCTGAAAACACACCTACAATGCTGAAGTGGAGTATTCATGCTGATAAGGGATCAATGTTCAATACTCCACCAGTATTCGCTATCTACATGTGTAAGCAGTCTATGCAATATTGGAAGGACTTTGGCGGTGTTGAAAAGATTGAGAAGATAAACCGTAAGAAAGCGAAGATACTCTACGATGTTATCGACCAATCAGAGGGTTTCTACAAGGGACATGCAAGAGAAGATTCACGATCTCTGATGAACGTGACCTTCACTATGGCCAATGAGGAAATCGAATCAAAGTGTGTCGCAGAAGGCACAAAGAGGGAACTTGTCGGACTCAAGGGCCATCGATCAGTTGGAGGAATGAGGGCTTCAATCTACAATGCTATGCCTGTAGAGGGTGTTAAAGCACTTGCAGAGTTCCTGACTGAATTCAGAGAAAACAATCAATAAGGTAGGGGAGCAATCCCCTTTCTCACTTTATTTTCTACGTTTTGAAAAGTCCGCCATTCTTGTTTCCACAGACTTTTGCATTTCAGGAATTAATGCATCGTCTAGGACACCTTTGTAAGTACGACGCATGAGTGTTCCAGATGATCGAACACGGACAATCCGCATTCCATTGCTCTCAAAGAATTTCTTGAGAGAGGACGCAATTGGAATAAGGATACCGCCCGGCAAGCGATTAGATAGTGTTTCCTTGCAGCAATCGCAATCAAGCACTACAATGGTGTTCTCATTATCAGCAAGGACCTCAACAGGCATGTTCTTCTGTTTGCCATCCTCTTTGAATTTTAGAGAGAATTCACCAAGTTTCTTCATTCTAGTCGTGCCTCATTTCCCATGTGTGTTAAGTCGTTTGGAAGGTATCCACATATAAGAGCATCTCATGGTGCCTAGATGAAAGAAAGCCGTATGAGATTTATGGTTCCCTCCTTCTTGAAATAACGCATCCGATAATTGTGAATGCCGCTATTGAACCAAGCAACAGGGATAGTACAAGATAGTCCGGTTCATGCTCATTCGTCGGAGATGTTGGAGCCGTTGAGGATGTCGTATTGGTTGTCGAAGCTGTAGTGGTTGTTGTAGAAGTCCCAGCCTCTTGAACTGTGTATTGATAATCCGGACTAATAGATAAATTGCCCAGTGTATCATTTGCATATATCCGATAGGTCACCAGAGTGCCATTCGGTAACATAGGAATGGTCGCAGAGTAAGCTGATCCTACAGGGACCATTGTTACATTATTCCATTGAGTTCCATTGTAATACTCAAGAATGACTGTATCGACACCACTCGGGTCAGACACTATGAAAGT
>CAYMLT010000378.1:0-3153 GCA_964391265.1 uncultured archaeon | reverse complement strand
ACTTCTCCCGCATCCGTCTTGTTTACAAAAATATCAACCCCGACACGCAAAAGTGTTGTAACAAGAAAAGCAAAAAAGAACAGTACAACCAGCGCCATGAGAATCAACCTGTGCCCCGATGCCATAAAATTGGCTAACCGGTATTTGATTTTTCTACCAAACTGTTTCTTCTTTTTCATCTGCATACTCCGAATGATATGGTTATTTTAATTGCTGAGGTTAATTATAATTCAGTTATTTTGAATTTGAAAAAAATGAATAAAAAACCACGAAGATTACTCAGGTAAAGATCTTCTTGTACTTCACGCCCTTCGTGGTTAAATTTACATTATCACCACAACGTCATGCTCTTTAGCGTCGCCGTCATAGGGCACGACATTGCCGCTTACTTCCTTTCCGTCGACGGTTATTGATTTGACCCCTTTCTGTGATCCGGAAGGATTCTTTACGGTAATATTATAGACATCTTTTCTGAAAAGGCGTCTTACCTTGTATTCTTTCCAGCCCGCAGGGATGCAGGGATCAACTATGATGCCGTCATAATCCGCCCGGATGCCGAGGATATGCTGGCTGATCGCCACGAAATTCCAGGCAGCTGTTCCTGTCAGCCAGGAGTTTTTGGCCTGTCCCTTTCGTCCGGCGTCTTTTCCGGCAACCATCTGCGAATAGACATACGGTTCGGTCTTGTGCAGGTCGCTGATGTCTTCGATATACGAAGGAGTAATCCGTTTGTAGTAATCGAAAGCCTTTTCGCCCCTGCCGATAACCGTTTCACCGATAATGATCCAGGGATTGTTGTGACAGAAGATCCCGGCGTTTTCCTTATAACCTTCGGGATAGGTGGAGATTTCTCCCATTTCGATATGGTAATATGTGAAAGCAGGATTATTAAGAACTATGCCGTAAGGTGTCGCCAGATATTTTTCCGCCGCATCCAGAGCTTTCTGCGGCATGCCTTCATCAAGCCCGACAGCAGCCATCGAACAGATTCCCTGGCTTTCTATGAATATTTTTCCTTCTTCGTTCTGACTGCTACCTATCGGCTTGCCGTAATCATTATAAGCCCTGATATACCAGTCTCCGTCCCAGCCGTGTTTTTTAATTGTCTCTTCCATTTCGGAAATATGCTTTTCTGCACTGTCTGCGTAATCTTCTTTACCTGTTTTGCGGGCAATTTCGGCATATTCCCTTCCGTAGTAGACAAAAAGCCCTGCGATAAATACCGATTCGGCAACCTTGCCCTGCTTGTTTTCGCAGGTTTGGAAGGAATCATTGGGGTTTGTGGAAAAACAGTTCAGATTCAGGCAGTCATTCCAGTCCGCCCTGCCGATAAGCGGAAGCTTGTGCGGTCCAAGCTTATTGATTACATGATTAAAGCTGGCCGTAAGATGATTAAAAAGAGTACCCTTGTCCGTTTCCGAATTATCGTAAGGAACCATGAGATCAAGAATATCCCAGTCTCCGCTCTCCTTGATGTATGCTGAAACGGAACCGATAAGCCACATCGGATCATCATTAAAATTCCCGCCTATAGCGTCATTGCCGCGTTTTGTCAGCGGCTGATACTGGTGGTAACAGCTTCCGTCCTTAAATTGAGTAGCCGCAACATCAAGGATCCTCTCTTTTGCGCGTTCCGGAATCTGATGAACAAAACCCAGAAGGTCCTGGCTTGTGTCGCGGAAACCGAGTCCGCGTCCGATTCCGGATTCGAAAAAACTTGCGGCGCGGCCGATATTGTAAGTCACCATACACTGGTACTGGTTCCAGATATTGACCATACGCGTAAGTTTTTCATCTTCATGTTCAAGCGAATAGTGAGAAAGCAGTTCAGACCAGTATTCCTTCAGGTCATCAAGACCCTTTCCGGTTTTTGCCGGTGTATTGTATTTTTCAATCATCGCTTTTGCAGGCTTTTTATTGATTATTCCTTTTGATTCCCATTTCTGATCATCAGGATTTTCCACGTAGCCAAGAATAAAACAGAAATCCATTTCCTCGTCCGGAGCAAGTTCAACATTAAAGCTGTGAGAAGCTATCGGAGACCAGCCGTCTGCAACCGAATTGAGACTTTTGCCCTGCATGACAGCCTTCGGTTCATGAAATCCGTTGTAAAGCCCAATGAATGTCTCGCGGTCAGTATCAAAGCCGTCTGCTTTCCTGTCTGCATGGTAAAAAGCGTAATGATTGCGGCGTTCACGATATTCGGTCTTGTGATAAATGGTGCTGCCTTCTATTTCAACCTGCCCGGTTGAAAAATTGCGCTGGAAGTTTTTCATATCTTCATCAGCATTCCAGAGACACCATTCAATAAAGCTGAAAAATGTAAAACTCTTCCTGTTTCCGCTCAGGTTTTTAAAGGTCAGCTTCTGGACTTCCCCGTTAAAATTGAGAGGAACAAAAAAGAGCGCATCGGCCTTAAGCCCGTCCTTTTCGCCGCTGATAACCGTATAGCCCAGACCATGCCTGCATTCATATTTATCTAGCCTGGTTTTCACCGGTTTCCATCCTGGAGACCAGACAGTATCGCCTTCTTTGATATAAAAATAACGTCCGCCCGCATCCATCGGCACGTTATTGTACCTGTAGCGGGTAATTCTCCGGTAAAGCGCATCCTTGTAAAACATGTAGCCGCCGGCCGAATTGGAAATAAGGGAGAAAAACTCGGTATTTCCAAGATAATTAATCCAGGGCCATGGGGTTTCCGGGGTTGTTATAACATATTCCCTTTTTTCATCATCAAAATAACCGAATTTCATTATTCCTCCTGATATCATACCCGTCTGTCATGAAAGCATATTGATTTTACTGTTCATTTTCAACTAATAAAAAGTTAATCCGAAAAGCAGCAGAAAAACTTTTTTTGAGGTTGGTTTATTATAAAAACAAATTAAATATAAGTCAATAAATCAGAATTCAATTGTACCCACGAATTACACGAACGTTTGTAATTGGGGACAGGACCATTTTACTGACAAAGCTATTTATTTAGAATCAATTACGGATTTAAGTGTAAGAGGGATCTTCAGTATTTCTCCAATAAGCGTTTTTTTCATCTGATCCTCTGCTTCCGGGGGCAAGGTCAGGGCTTTTTCAGACGCCTTTCTGGCAGCAGAAGGATTATTGCTGCAGACTGCTTTAATAATCGGTTCAATA
>CAYMLT010000377.1:0-3161 GCA_964391265.1 uncultured archaeon | reverse complement strand
CGCCGTACAGACGGTCACCCACGATGGGGCAGCCGACGTGGGCACAGTGAAGGCGGGCCTGGTGAGTGCGGCCGGTCAGCAGGCGCAGATGCACGAGGCTGTACTGCGTGCCGATGGTTTCCACCGATTCCACTTCGGTGCGTGCCGGCTTGCCACCGTCGCGGACCGTGTGACGGTACGAGTGGCGTTCGGACGGGTTCTCCCTGTCGATAGGGGCATCGATGATCCGCGGCTCCACCGGAAACCGTCCGTGTACCACCGCTGCATACCTCTTCGCGGCATCGGACGCCTTGAGCGCTTCGGTCCACAGCGAGACGTCGGCGGGTTGTCGGGCCAGCAGCACCACGCCCGAAGTTTCGCGGTCGATCCGGTTGATTGGCACGGCCCCCGGGGCCGCGTCCACACCAGCGCCTGCGCGAACCAGGTACACGAGGTTGCGCGTGAATGCGTTTCCGGCACGGTGCACCAGCAGCAGGGGCGGTTTGTCGATCGCGATCACCCACTCGTCTTCATACAGAACACTGATCCGGGTGTCGGCCTCCGGCTCCTCGAACGGCTCCGGCGTGTAGCTGACCGTGTCGCCCCGCGCCACCACCGTGCCGGCATCCACCGTCGCGCCGTTGAGCAACACCCGCCCCTCCGACACCAGTCGCGCCCACTCCGGCTCGGGCAGATAGGTGAACCGGCCGGCGAGATAGTGGGAGAGCGCAAGGCCGTGGCGGTCGGGCGGGACCGGTGAGTGAAACTGGTACTGCTGGACGGGCACGTGTGTCAGAGCTCGTTGATGTACAGTGGCTTGTGGCCCTCGACTGTCCGGTCGAGGTAGTTCAACGCCAGTACTTCGGTCTGGCGGGCGGGAGCAATGTTGATGACGAGGCGATCGATGAACCGGCGGCTCATGAACAGCCCGCGGCCGTGGTTATCGAACGCGCCGAGCGGACGCCCGCGACCGTCCCTGCTCACCTGCCGGTTCAGCCAGTACAGGATGTCCCGCTTGCTCAGCCGTCCCCCGGTATCGGTGATCCCCACCCCGCCCATGCGCCTGTCGAACATGACGGTCACTCCTACTTTCTGCCCCTCGGCGAACGTCGCGGTCTTCGGCCACGTGTCCCGGTTCTCGGAAGTGAAGTTGCCCGCGCCGTAGAACACGGCATTCACCAGGATCTCGGTGATCGCCAGCCGAAACAGCTCGGAGCGGGCGGACGCCGGCAGGAGATCGAGGGCGCGTTGCGCCTGCATCTCCAGGTCACTTCCCGGCTCAACCATGAAACTGTGCGACGTTGCATCCTCGCCGAAGTAACGGTGCAGCCCGAAGATGTCGCCGGAGAGCAGGTTGGCGACCGTGGTCCGGAGTTCATCGAAGTTGAACGGACTGGTCTTCACGAATATGTTCCCGACATCGTGCTCCATCGCCAGTTCGATGTAATCCTCGACGTTGTACGCGGTGATCAGCATGCGCTTGGTGTCGGGCCAGCGCTCACGGACAATCCGCAGCAACTCGAAGCCGCGCATCCCCGGCATGTTGATGTCCGAAAGCACCATGTCGAACTCGCGCTGCTCGAGCATGTCAGCCAGCGCGTGCTCGCCATCGGGCGCCCCATGTACCTCGTAGCCGACGATGTCACCAAGGTAGTCGCACAGCATCTCCCGCATCGGGGCGTCATCTTCAACTATCAGTATCGACTCAGGGTCTGCCATGCCGGTTCCCAACAGGTGCGAATCGCGTGTGTGTCTGGCTCCAATTATGCTATATTCTCCGGCTTTTCGTCCAATGTTTTCCTCAACACACACGCACGATACCGCCCGTTCTCTGCGCTCACCCGCGCTTCTTGCATGGCTCTCGATGAGTGCCGGCATCGCTCTTGCGCACTGGTGGCCGTGGCACAGCGCTGCGCTGTACGGCTTGCTGTTCTGCATGGCCGTGATGGCGGCGGTGGTGGGGATGGTGACGGCGAACACGACCGGCCGATGCGCAGCCATGGCGCTCGCGGGCGGCATGGTGCTGCTTGCGGGAAGGAGCGAGCAGACGGGGGTATACCGCGTGTGGGAGGAACACCTGAGTGGCGCTCCCACGCACCTGCTCTCGGGCCGCGTCGTGGGTGTGGCAACCCCTTCGTTCAGCCGCTACACATACGTGGTACGCTGCGATTCGGTGTACGCACCCGGCCACGGCGCGGGGCTGCACGGCAGACTTGTCAAATGCACAGCGAGCGAGCCGCCCGAGTACGGACGAAGCGTACTGCTGCGCGGAACGTTCCGCCCGCCCCGTCGGCCGCTGCTCCCGGGGGCGTTCGATGAGTACCGCTACCTGATTGCAGGCGGCATCTGGGGTGTGTTCGGCGCGAAGGGACAACTGGTGCGGCCACGCCCACCCGGACTCCTCCGAAGGCTCGCGGGGGCGGCGCGCAACCACGTCCACCACATGCTGTCGCTCGTGCCGCACGAAGGGCGGCGTTCGCTGCTGCACGCGGCCCTGCTCGGGGAGCGTAACGTCGACCTGGAACTGAAGCGGAGTTTCTCGCGGGCCGGCATCTCGCACCTGCTTGCCATCTCGGGCCTGCATGTCGGTATCGTGTGCGCCGGGCTGCTTGCCGCTCTTTCGCTGTGCCCCCTGTCGGCGCGCGAACGCAATCTCGCGGCCCTGGCGGCGCTGTGGTGCTACGTGGCATTGGTGGGACCAGTGCCCTCGCTGGTGCGCGCTTCACTGATGGCGACGTTGCTGCTGGCAGCCCCGCTGGTACAGCAGCGCTCCGACTCGCTGAACGCACTGGGCATTGCGGGCATCGCATGGCTGCTGCTGTCGCCCGAGAGCCTGTTCACGCCCGGCTACCAGTTGTCATTCGCGGCCACACTGACCATCATCCTTGTGGTGCGACGCATGAAAGAGCCCCTCGCCCAGCTCCGCCTGGTCTCGGGGCCAGCCGCCGCCGTGGCCCCCGCGGCGGTTGTATCGCTCGCGGCATTTGCAGGCACCGCGCCGATCATGGCCAACCACTTCGGTGCACTGAGCCTGTACGGCCTCGTGGCGAACCTCGTGGTAGTCGCCCTGATGAGCGGCGTGGTGTGGCTGTGCGGCATTTCCCTGGTGGTGCTGCCGCTCTCGCTCACTGCCGCGTCCGCCGCCGCCCGCCGCGCAGACATGCTGCTTGCATCCATCGCCG
>CAYMLT010000376.1:0-3163 GCA_964391265.1 uncultured archaeon | reverse complement strand
TTCAAAAATATAAAGATGTGCTGCGCGAGGATAATATGCAGGTGATCGAACCTCTCGGATATCAGGAAATGCTGAGATATATAAGTCGTGCAATGTGTATTGTTTCAGACAGCGGCGGTCTTCAGGAAGAGGCGGTTTACTTCGGGAAAAGGATCCTGATCGTACGCAAGGTAACCGAGCGCCCCGAAACGATTGAAACCGGATTTGGAAAACTGGTGGATGTGAATATTGCCGAACATCTTGACTGGGCGCTTGTCCGGTTAGATCCCCCGGATCAAAATCCATTTGGCGACGGCCAGAGCTGTACAAGGATCGTTGAAATTATTAAATAAATAACTGTGTGGCAATTGATCTCCCTTTGATGCTTCTATGAATCGGTGCGATGTTATACGTGTTGCCGTGGTAATTCCAAAATATGGACTGGTCGGCGGCGCTGAAACCTTTGTCCTGGAACTTTGTGAGCGACTGGCTTTGCGCCGGGAATTCAAGATCCATGTGTTTGCCAACAAATGGCGCAAGGGCGCGGGACCCATTGCCTTTCATAAGGTTCCGGTCATACGGTTTCCCCGCTTTCTTGAACCGATCAGTTTTGCATATTTTGCCAATCAACGAATCTGTCGGCAAGACTTTGATCTGGTGCACAGCCACGAGCGGATTTTTGAGATGGACCTCTTTACATTTCATGGTATTCCGCATAAAGAATGGATAAGAACAACCCGAAAACGGCCGATGACGCTCTTTGACCGGGCCACGGCCTGGGTTGAACACAAGGGCCTGAGCAATCAACGATTGCAGATGGTTATGCCGGTTTCCAACCTGGCTAAAGAAAAATTGCTGAAAATATATAATCTGCCGGGATCCAAAGTCCGGGTGAATACCCCCGGAATTGATGCCGGGCGTTTTTTGGCATTAGACCCGCAGGCTTGCCGCCGCGAAATTTTTCAGCGCCATGCTTTATCCTTTGAGGATATTGTGGTATTGTTTGTGAGCATGAACTTTGAACTTAAGCGGCTGGATTTGGTTTTAAAAGGTATTGCCGGTTTGGTTGCACAGACAAATCGTAAGTTGCCTTTGAAGCTGCTGGTCGTCGGAAAAGGGAATTCGAAACGGTTTATTATGCTGGCGCGTGAATTGGGGATCGCCGAACGTGTTATTTTCGCCGGTGTGACTCGCGAAATGGAAAAGTATTATCTGGCCAGCGACATCTTTGCCATGCCGTCAAAGTTCGATACCTTCGGGATGGCTGTTCTTGAAGCCATGACGGCCGGTTTGCCAGTCATCATCGCGCGCGGCGTCGGTGCCCGGGATCTCGTCGAGTCGGGGGTAAACGGTTTTGTGCTTGCCGACAATCCAACGGTCCCTGAAATGACGGCTGCACTGAGCGCCCTGGCAAAGCGTGAACAGCGGCTGGAGATAGGTGAAAAAGGCCGACAGGTAGCGCTCCAGAATACCTGGGACAAAACAGCAGACAGAATTGCCGACCTTTACAGCCGATTGACCGTCTGAAAAAGATTTAACGTTTAAAGCCTATCGGCAAGCTTTTCAAAAGCGATAAGAAAAATGAGCAAATTCATGAGAAAAGAATTTCCTAGAATGTATGCAATATATCAAGAGATAATGGGTGAGATATACTATGAATTCCTTGGAATGGGCCCATTTATAAGGCGGATCGTAAAAAAGCGACTTTTTGAAGTTGAAAAAAGAAAGAACGATCCTGTCGAAGTTGCGTTTAACTTCGAGGGCATCGGGCCTTACAAGAGCATCCGGCCTGTCCAGATAAAATCTGAAATCAGCGAGCTTTTTCAGATTGTCCAGAATTCCAAACCGAAAGTCATCTGTGAAATCGGTTGCGGTATCGGCGGCACGTTATATCTTTGGTCGAAAATACTGTCGCCCGATTGCTTAATCATAAGCATTGACCTGCCAAGATTATATCGGAAGTCTTTGAACCGTTTCTTTTATTCGTTTTTTCAAAACAGCCATCAGGTTTTTTTCCTTCGTCAGAATTCGCATTCATCCGGATGTCTGGAGCGTTTCAAAACAATTTTAAATGGTAAAAAAATAGATTTTTTATTTATCGATGCCGATCATTCTTATGAAGGCGTAAAACAGGATTTCAAACTTTACTCAAGATTTGTTAAAAAAGATGGGCTGATTGCATTTCATGATGTTGTTAAACACGACCTTCCGGAAGAGGCTTGCGGCAGCGATAAATTTTGGACTGAAATTAAATCATTTTATAAACACAAGGAAATCGTTGAGGACCCTAAACAAAAATGGGGTGGAATCGGTGTGTTGTATTTTGATCCCGAAAAAGAGTACCCCATTGACTTAGGATCCGCAAGCAACCGCCCGGGGAGCTTTATTGGATCATCAATAAATAAACCTGGCAAAACAACTTGACACGATATATGAAAATTTTCATTTTAAGCGTCCCGCTTTAAGCGGGATGTTCTATAGAATCGCAAAGCGATTGTATTGAGAGGAGAGATATGCATTTACAAAAGCGCGTTCTGGTTACCGGCGGGGCCGGATTTCTGGGGTCTCATCTATGTGAGCGTCTGCTCGGTATGGGTTACGACGTGTTATGCGTAGACAACTTTTATACCGGCAGTAAAAGAAATATAGTTCATCTTTTAGAAAATTCCTATTTTGAACTTTCCCGGCATGATATCACCTTTCCCCTTTACGTTGAAGTCGATGAGATCTATAATCTGGCCTGTCCGGCATCTCCTATTCATTATCAGAACGATCCGGTTCAGACCACCAAGGTGAATGTCCACGGTTCCATCAACATGCTGGGGCTTGCCAAGCGAATCAAGGCGAAAATTTTACAGGCCTCAACCTCAGAGGTGTACGGAGACCCCACCGTACATCCCCAGCCGGAAAGCTATCACGGAAACGTGAACTGTATCGGTCCCCGCTCGTGCTATGACGAAGGCAAGCGCTGTGCAGAAACGCTTTTCTTTGATTACCACCGGCAGCACAAACTGAAGATCAAAATTGCTCGTATCTTCAATACCTACGGCCCCAGAATGCACCTTAACGATGGCCGCGTTGTTTCCAATTTTATCATTCAGGCCCTGCAGGGGAAACCGCTCACCATCTTCGGTGACGGGACGCAGACAAGATCTTTCTGTTATGTGGATGACCTTGTTGATGG
>CAYMLT010000375.1:0-3169 GCA_964391265.1 uncultured archaeon | reverse complement strand
TCGCTTAAACGGCCTGACAGGACTGGTCATCACCAAGCTGGATGTGCTGGACGGCCTGCCCTCTATCAACATCTGCACGGATTATGAATATCAAGGCAAAATCATTCATGATTTCCCTGCTGACCTCAAAGTTCTGGAGGCCTGCAAGCCGGTGTACGAAACCTTGCCGGGATGGTCGGAAGATATTACCCGAATCCGGAAATTCGAGGATTTGCCCCAAAATACAAAACATTACTTGAACCGGATTGCCGAGCTTACCGAAACCCCGATACACATTATCTCCGTGGGACCGGCCAGAGAAGAAACCATTGTACTTAAAAACTCTTTTGCCTGAGCGTTTAAATCCTGAAAGCGTTAAATGGCCGGAAAAAACAGGTTTTGTTTTCAACCACGAAGACCACGAAGTTTATAAAGAAAAACATGTGCCGGTTTTAATCGCCGCGTTTACAACCGCCGAGCAACACCCGGTAAAAAAGGAAAATATCTTTGTGTTCCTTCGTGCCCTTCGTGGTGAAAAGAATTTTCCATCAATGGCACCCCATTTATTACTAACCGACAAACAGTCAAAAGGTATATGAAAACGTATTGACATTTAGCGCCTGCTGGCATAAAAAAATAACCAAGTCGGGAAGTGGCTCAGCCTGGTAGAGCACAGCGTTCGGGACGCTGGGGTCGCTGGTTCAAATCCAGTCTTCCCGACCATCTATAAAATCAAAGGGTTATGGCATAAACCATAACCCTTTGATTTTATGTAATCTTATAGTGCATCTTTGGAGATGGCTTACGAAATTATTGCTTCCGGGCGCTGTATTGTCGAAACAGATCCGGAAGAAAGATTGAATTACGAAATTGCGATCAAATGTAAGAAAACACCTTGCCTTTAACACCTTTATGGCAGCATGGCCAGCCATTGCCAGGCCGGTGCGATCAATATGCTCTGGTCATGGTTGGTAATCCTGCGATATCCCCCGGTCCGGGTTACCAGTTGAACTGCCGGGACCTTGAGCGCCTTCTGAAACTTCAAAAGAGCGGGCGATGGCTGCACATCGTTTAGTTTTGCTTCGATCAAAACAACCGGATGATTATCATTTGCAATCAGAAAGTCGACTTCCTGTTGTTCCTTGTTTTTTATAAAATGGAGCGAAAAATTGCCAAGCCCCATATCGTTCCAAGCACAAATCCCTCGGTAGAGTTCCATGGCCACCATGTTCTCGAAACGGGCTGCCGCGTCTTTTATTCTGGGGGCATCCCAAAGGTAAATTTTCTGTTCCTTTTGAATCGCTCTGGGAATTCGACGGGTCCAGGGAGACAGGCTGAAAATCAAGAAAAAACGATGAAAGGTTGCCAGCCAGGTGCGTACCGTATTGTAGGACACCTTTAAATCCCGCGACAGCGATGGAACCGATATCGGATTTCCCACTCTGGACGGCAGCAAATGATAAAGCGTCTCCAAATCTCCTATTGCTTTTATGCCGGTAAGATCACGGATGTCTTCCCGGACAAGTTGCTGAGAATAGATATTTGACCATCGCCTGTAAGTTACCTTGCGACCGGACAGGTAGGGCTCCGGATATCCGCCGACTTCTGTCAGATTCAACCAGATCTCCTGCAGCTCCCGGCTTTTTTCCATGCTGATCAGCAAGGGATTGGCAATAAACGCTTTGTGTGAAATGTTGAAATTGCCAAGCTCGGCGATGGTAAAGGGCCACAAGTGAAACAAAAAATAGCGGCCGGCCAAAGAATCTCCCCCTTTTTGATAAAGGTCCAATCGGCCGCTTCCCGAAACAAGAAACCGAAACTCTTTATGGAATTGATCATAGATGCCTTTGAGATAATTCTTCCAATCCCGGTATTTATGAATCTCGTCTAAAATTACCAGCGGTAGGGTTTCATCGATACGCTCGACTTCTTGAAAAAATGCAGGATTGTCGATGAAACGGGTTCGATGATCGAGGATGTCCCAGTTAAAATAGGCGTGGTTGGCATAGGATTCTGCGATCATCTGCGATAAGGTCGTCTTTCCAACCTGGCGCGGCCCGGCCAAAAAAATCATTCGTTTTTCAGCGGCAAGGTCATTCCATATTTTTAGATAAAGCGGTCGTGAAATCATACTGTCAATATTTCATCCCAATCAAAAATAGTCAAGACTATTTTTCAGTATCATGAAAAATGTTCAAATTAGTTTTGCGGAAAGTGTTACGGTCAAAATTATCGTTAAAATGTCAAATTCGATTTAACACCGGACAGCTTGTTACTTTGGGATTTAGCAACCAATCTACAATCCGCATGATTAGTGTGTTAAAATTACACGATTTCATAGCCGCCAAAACCCCTATTTTATAACATATTGAATCACTTAATTATATTCCTTGATTTTTGCCCTATATTAGACTATGGATAATTTTAATTTGAGGAGGAAGATATTGGAAACACCTCCTGATTCTCCTGCATCAATGATCACTTCAGAACATACCCAGTTCGCTATATGTGTTCCCAAAATATCCTGAATATTTACCCTAACGGTGAATAAACGACACAAAATGCCTGACGTACACCTTCACAGAACAGGGTGTGGCCATGTTTACCCCGTTTAAAAAGAGGATCGAGCATGAACGGAACAACATGCCAGAAAGTGAAGATTGTTGGTAATATTGTTCAATTTCTGGCAAATTTTGCAATTGTCTTTGGCGTTGTTATCGGACTAATACAACTAATACAGACCAAAGAGATAATACTTCACAATGCAAAATTGATGAAGCAGGATAAGCTGAAGAATAAAATAAGTATTTCTTTGGAAGCCATCGCCCCGACTAAAGAAATAGCATCTCTGCTGCATCTGGAGGTCTCGGTTCAAGCCCTTGCTTTTCACCAAGTATTTTACCGTTTTTATCCGTAGTTTCTAAAGGATTGTGTTGGCGGATGCGTCTGCTTCGGCAAATATCGAGGTAACAAGCCCAAGCTTTTTTCTTAAGCAAATGTTCGTAGGCGCCCGGAGAATTAACGATACTCAGTCCACTTTTAATAAAATAGAGCATGGCGTTCTGGGCGGCATCTTTAATATATTGATTTTTGCCAAGCTTTTTTTGCAGGAATCGAATTGCGTAGTTATATGCATAGGTCCAGGCCTTTTCCTCATTAGCGCAGCAGCCTCTAAACAGTTCCTCTGAGG
>CAYMLT010000374.1:0-3223 GCA_964391265.1 uncultured archaeon | reverse complement strand
GTGGAAGCACCGACAAGATGGATGATATCTTCATCCACGGGTTCTGATGCGGTTTTTTGGTGTGGGAATGTATGAGTGGTCTCAATTCCCAATGACACAACTGAAAGGGTCGCATCATAGGTTCCAGCTTCGATATCAGGAGGTGCAATGTTATACAAGACGAAACCAGTTACCGATGCGATGAAGAGGACCACCAGAGTCTTCTTTGAGATTCGGTAGGGTTCCATGTCAAATCCTCCATTACAGACAAACGAGGCTCGAAGCATCCTGACTAAAAAAGAAGTCTATGCGGCAATAGCTGCAAAACTGCCTTCAATCGATCGGCCTTTTAGATACAATTCTCTGAATCTCAGAGCCCGTTTCAAATAACCCCTTAGTACCAAGTATTGTTTCTGTACTTTCAATGTATCCTTCAGACTGCAATTCCAATAAATCAACGAGTTCCTCAAATTTCGAGAAAGGGCCCTCGAATACAGTGAATCCAGTAAAATCAGTACCAAAGGCATTCCCGGCTTCAGTAATGATTTTGATCCCCTTCGGCAGTTTTGTACGTGCAACAGCCCACTTCTTTATCCAATCATGCTTATCCTCATCAGTCATGGAGCGGAGTCGGAACATTACAATATACACAAAGTCGGGTTCAGACACTTCACCAACAGTAGGATTGGCGGCCATATCGCATCAACAGCAAGACAAGCTTACAAACTTGTCGCTTGCTATTCCTTCGATTCAAAGTCAGTAGTTTTCCAAAAACTGAAAGAATAAAAACGAACAGAATCGAAAAAGAAAAGGTGCATGCTGAGGGACACTTATAAACCGAAAGGAGACGAAGCAGTAAACTCAAGGAGAAGAAAATTATGGGACTAAGAGCTTCCAGCCATAAATGGACACTCATTGCACTATACCTTGTCACTTTGATTATGCGAGCATCTTTCTACCTGACGATAGCTGTAATCCAAAGCAGTTCATATATGGGAGGTATGGTTGAAGGCTGGGAAGCAGCTGCGGTACTGATAGTTTATCCTCTTGCAGAACTCTCGACAGTTTCAATATTTGGTTCATACAGCGATAAGATTGGCCGAAAACCAATTCTGGTAGCAAGTCTAATCATGACAGCAATAACTGCTTTCCTATTTGCAATTAATACCATAGCTCTTCTCGTGGTGTTCTTTGGAATTCTCTTTGGAGTTGCAGTGGCGGCGAAAGTGACCACAACGCTTTCAATTATTGCAGATTGCTCGGAGGAAACAAATCGGGCCCGGCTTATGGGCTATTACGATCTCTCTACATTGATGGGGCTAGCTGGTGGATATGGATTAGGCATCATATTCCTTCAATTTGGAATTGGAGCAACTCTTCTGCTACTTGCCTCAGCAGGGGCATGCGCGATCAGTGGATTAGTTTCATTTGTGATAATCAAAGAAACAAAACATGAAACTGGACTGGAAGTCAGTGTGGTGGCACTCCTCAAGAAGGTTGCCTCTGACAAACGGATTCAGAAACTTCTTCCCGTATACATTCCAATAATATCGCTATATGGGCTAATGCTAGCAAATGTTGAAAAAATCATCGAAGAGCATTTTTCATTTAGCAATATGGATTTGATTATCCTGTTTAGCCTTCTTGGAGGCCCACTGGTTCTAGGAATCATTGTGAATGGTCATCTTTCAGACCGATTCAGAAAGCGAAGACCATTCATTGTTGCGGGACTTGTCAGCTTTGGAATACTTGCATATCTTCTTGTAGTCAATGCCGAGCATTTTGAAGCTCTCTGGGCGGTCTGGCCTATCTTGCCCATTTTTGGCTTTACAGCGGGAGCGTTCCCGCCTGCAGCAATGGCGTATATAACAGACATCTCAGAGCACGAATCCAGAGGAAGCACAATGGGAGTTTATAGTATATTCTTCGGAACTGGAATGATAATAGGTCCTATTGCAGGGGTTTTTGCATACGGAACTTACGGACTATCGGGTCTCATTTCGCTTGTGGCAATAATCATCATCATAGCATGTATCGGAACTTACTTCATGCCTGAAATTCAATTTGCAGATGGTGGTGAAGTGTCCGTTGGCGATACTTAAAGACAAGTAAGCAAGAGTTAATAGTGACTAGAGCTGTCAAACAGTAGAAGCTCTCATAGGGGAGATAAGCCATGGTTAGGCTCACAACTATAAGTAATCTATTTGCAGGAATTGGAATAGCAGTGATTGCCGGGTCAGGTGGTCTCTGGGCATTGCTAGATTGGATAGGCCTTTCTCCGAGCGACACAGCGGCATGGGCCATTCCCTTCTATCTCTGGCTAGGAGGAGCCGCAATTCTAGCTCTTGTTATTGTTATGTCTGCGCTCACAACATTCACTGAACTAACTGGTTTCGTGCATCCAGAAGATAAATTGATTAGCAATATGTTTGTGTACTTGCAAGCAATAGCAACGATTCTCGTTTTGGGGATTCTGTATCCCACAGATACGGTTCTTCAAGAGAGACTCTTCAATGTTGCCGCTATGATTGTCATCGCTTACGTTTTCCTTTTCGTATTCTTATTCTTTAGTGCTGAAATCACTGAAGGAAGCGAGATGGGACAAGTGAAGGAGATGACATCTAGATTCATGCTAGTGTCGCTCCTCTTAGGCGCTATCATGGCAGGCATCAAAGTCTTCCTTGACTGGGTCTGGGATATTACTGCGTCATATGGAATGGCATCGCTGGTTCTAGGGGTGTTTGCAGTTGTCCTAGTATTCGGGATCGTTGTATACTTGGGAAGACGATACGAACCTGTTGGTGACAACGAATAAGTTGCAAGGTGGAGGTAATACTCCACCCTTCATTCTTTATCCTGTAAACCGGTTATGTACTCCTAAGGAAATGTAATAAACAAGGATGAGAATCGATACTACGGATGTCCCCAGAAAGGATACGGTTCATCTGAATCAGGAGATTATTTGAGATGTCGAAGGACAAACTATGGTTGGGCTCAATATTAGATGAAAACGCCAAGAGAACAGATCAGAAGTTCGAAATATCTGTAGATTTACTACGAAGGCACGGAGGAATTTTTGGATCCACTGGTTCAGGAAAAACAGTGTTGAGTAAAGTGATTCTTGAAGAAGCAGCTCTGCAAGGAATTCCAATTGTTGCCTTTGATCCACAGGGAGATATTGCTTCTTTGATGATTCCAGGTGACCCAAAGCAGCTGCATGAGAAAGGTGTACCGCCTGAACGGT
>CAYMLT010000373.1:0-3252 GCA_964391265.1 uncultured archaeon | reverse complement strand
GTAACTGACCGTCCGAGATCATCTACTGTGTCCCATACTAGTGAAGCGTTGATTTCAGGGATTGAAACGTCTCTTGTTGATTGCGAGTATTCCGCGTCTGTTTGAAGGCCAATAAAATCTAGCTGAACTCTATCTTGCAGCTCCATAAACGCGGAGGAGGATCCTCTGAGAAGATAGTATGAGCCGATTTTACTCGTAGCTGGAGAGCCAAGACTGAATATGATGCCTAGGTCATGAATTTTCTGTAGTAGACTAGGATTTGGTTCGGCATCGAATCGAACAACAACAGGAATATCATCATCGAACTCATCCTTGATTGACCTGAAATCCATAGATACCCTCTCAACAACAGAGTCGGATACACTCGTAGTTACTGATGAAAGTGACACGAAAAAAATCGGAGATACTAAAAGGACTGCAAGTAGCATGCATATGATTCGTTTCATTTTCTTGGTTTCTCCTGACTAGTTGTGGTGATTGTAATTTATGGCTGATAAGCGATGTCAGGACATATGTTTCAAAAACTGATTAAGTTACCTGCGTTTTAGAAGAATCATCCGATTCTGTTGAAGGGTTCTTCTTGTCATCACCATTTGGCTTTTCGGGATTTGCATCATTTCCTTCAAGAATAAGTCGATTGTCAGGATCAGGTTTAGCGTCAACTATCTGATAGTAGCCTTTTTCTTCGTCATCGCGGCTGACTTTTTGCCCTTCATACAACGAGGTCCCGCCACTCACAAGATATGCAACCGAAACACATAGGGCAAGAGGTATGATTAGGTCAAAGGAATGACTCATCTCAAGCATCATCACTGTTGTGGCTACTGGTGTATTTGTTGTTGCCGCAAGAACTGCACCCATCCCAAGAACGATGAAAGCCCCAACCTCATCGGGATAGAAGATCTCACCAAATATGGCACCGAGCATAGCCCCAACAAAGAGTGAGGAAGCAAGAACTCCTCCAGAAACACGTCCAGCGACAACGAAGGAAGAAGCAAATAGCTTCCCAAAAAGTAGAACTACAAGAATCGTAATGGGAACATTGGAAGCAGCAAGACTATTGATGACCTCATATCCCATTCCAGCAATTGTAAGGGTGGGATCGACAGCAAGCCCGATGATGAAAATTGTAGCACAAGCAAGTAAAGAGCCAGCAACAGGATCAAACCAGTTTGGCAGTTTCACTGTGAATATGTTACGTGTGGCAATCAGAACAACCGCAAAAAAGATGGATATCAATCCAGCAACAACACCAAACACAACAAGAAGTGGCAATACTTCAAGGGTTAGAACAAAACTAGCCCCAAATTGCAGAATTGGATCAATGTCCCAAACGAGCACATAAACAATGTAACTCGTCAAAGCAGCAATTACAGTTGGAACAAAGTATCCAAGACGCGCGTCTCGTCTGTATGGTGCTTCTGTTGCAAACAAGGCACCTCCAAGAGGAGCTTTGTAGATTCCTGCGGTTGCAGCGGCAGAACCCATCATTAAGAAAATACGTAGGTGAGAGTCTTCATGAAAGCCAAGTTTCCGCCCTACTGAATTGCCAATTGCAGCTCCAATCAATACTGCAGGTCCCTCTCGTCCCACCGGGTTCCCAGAACCTATTGAAATTGATGTCGCAGCGAGTTTGGTGAGGGCTGTACCACTTGGAAGGCGGGAGGGTTCGTGTGTCATTTGGATAGCTGTTGATATTCCACTCCCTTGTACTTCAGTTCTGCCCAGATATATGAGTAGACCAGAAAACATGCCCCCAATTATAGGAGCAACATAAATTGGGAGTAGAGAAAATACCTGAGTAAATCCCACTATGAGCCACTGAAAAATGGCCATGGCGATTCCAGCAACAATGCCGATAATAATAGCAATCGGAACATAGAGTGTATAGAATGACTTGAAATGAGCAAAATGGAAGATGTCCCGGAGTGGCGTGACTTTCTCTCCAGCATTCGCATCGGTCTCTTTGCGAGGCATAGTTGAACTCCAGCTATTTGGGACGACTCCCTAGATAAAATCCTTTGGCGTGTATGGCCTTCGACATCACATTTATCATATCATGCGGTCTTAACAAGTGGGAGACCAACTTGAATCCGAAGTCCAAGCCTGATGATGAGGCTGCAGACAAACCTCAATTGAGTTTAGAAGAGGTTCAGTCCAGGTTGGAAGATATATCAAATAGACTCCAGAGGGTTGAGACCCTCATGGAAAGAATAGGTCCAGGTATCGAAGAGGTCAGCGAATCGGCTGCAGTTATACGAGAAGGGTTCGAGTTTTATGATGGAATGGTCAAATTGATGACCAAGTTCACAAAAGCTGAACGCCTCGAATCTAAATTTGGCGACTTGAAAAAGGACCAGATATCGTGGCTTATTGTGAAGACCCTTGATGGCTCTCAACCACTAAATATCAGTCAGATTACTGCAGCAATACGAGGAGAGAGAGGGACTGCTTCACGTAGGATTGTTCGAGAGCGTGTCAATAGTCTTCTTCAGAGAGGCATTTTAACGGTTATTGAAGATGAAGATGAGAGGGCGCGTTTCTTTACCTTGGCGAAGTGATATTCTTTTTTTGCATACCAAACAGATTCTGGCTGTTAATACAATATCGCTTCATTCACAATATTTATATGCTTTCAATACGTTTGATAATTGTCAAACGTTTAAGCGCCACCAAAACGTTTGATGCAAACGCATGAGACGGTTACGATGAAGATGAGCACACCACGAATCAACGCCGGGCAAAGAAGACAGTTGAATACAATAAAGACAAATTATGTGCTGGCGTTGACGATACTTTCCGCAATCTCCACACTCTCCGTTTTCCTCATCGGTCCCGCAGCTTTCGGTCTCCCCGTAATTGGAATCGTAGCTGTCTTGTGCGGTCAATGCACATCCAAAATGGTAGAGGATACTCTGGCGATAAGCGCCAGAAACCTCTCGATTTCTCCTCTATAATTCTCCGTCAATAACTGTGGGGGGAGCCTCCTCCCTCCCAGTTTCCGCCCTTTCCTCACGCCATTTTACAAGTTGATATCCAGAAATCAATGCTAGGAATAGAAAGACAACAGAGAGTTGCCATCCAAGTTTGAAGTCGCCTAATGCAACAACTAATACAGCGACGAGAATTGCTCCAATTGCAGTCTGACCAACATTGGAGAAACTGTTGTATAGCTTGTACATCGTTCCACCAAAAATGGAAGGAGAGTTGTCCATGGAGTGCCGCCAAGAAAAAAATTTGATATCGTGCAAC
>CAYMLT010000372.1:0-3257 GCA_964391265.1 uncultured archaeon | reverse complement strand
CCGGCTAGGAAGACGGGTATGTGCATGGGCAGAAAGATCCGCCCGGCGATGCCGTTCACCTGATCGGCTATCCCGCAGCGGCGGAGTTCCCCGACTCCAGCGATGCCTCGGCCCTCGAACCCACCATCAACGACGGGACGATCTCGGCACGCAAGACCTCGGTGGACGGAACACCGCTCCTTCAGACCAGCGCCGCGGCGGCCCACGGGAGCTCCGGTGGACCGGCGCTCAACGACGACGCGGCCGTGATAGGGCTCCTGACGATCGGGGACCCCGACACCCAGGGCTTCCACTTCTTGGTCCCATCCAACACGGCCCTCGAGTTCGTGAGACAGGCTGGCGCCCAGAACACACCAAGCCTGGTCGACCCGATCTGGCGCCAGGCTCTCGACCACTTCTGGCGGGGGGAGTACCGATCGGCACGGGACAACCTCCAGGAGGTCATCGCGTTGTTCCCGGCCCACGCCGAGGCCCTTGCGCTTGCCCGGGTCTGTCAGGAGAGGATTTCCACGGGACAGGACAGATCGGGGTGGCGGGGCTTCCTCGGCCCCGTCCATGTCGGTGGCGCGGCTGTACTCGTAGTGGTGGTCGCGGTAATCGCGCTTGCGTTCCGGCACCGCCGGACACCTGCCATCTCTCGGGCGGCGGTCGCTCCGGGCCCCGCCGAGGCGGCCCCAGGAGAGCGGAGCGCGACAGAGGTCTACGATGAGCAGGCACGCCCTGGGCGGCTTCTCCACCTCACGGGGGCGCCCAGCGGCCAGCCCATCGAAATCGGTGGTGGGATCTTCATCGGGCGTGAAACGGGTCGTTCGCAATTCGTCGTCGACGACCCCCAGGTCTCAGGGCAGCATGCTTGGGTGGGGACCGTCGGCGGCCGTGTCACCCTACGGGACTGCGATTCAACGAACGGCACGTTTCTGAACGACGACCTCTCGCGCCGGATCAAGGAAGTCGAGCTCAAGGATGGGGACACGTTCACGCTCGGGGGCCGCGGGACGGTCAAGTTCCAGTACAAGAGCTGAAGCCTCTTGGCTGGGCCGCGCGGCGGCCTCGTGGGAAAAGCGGCCGTGAAGGAGTGTCCGCGTTGTCACCTGTGTCTTGACGACCAGGAATCCTCTTGCCCGTTCGATGGCTTGAGCCTCGTGTCGACGTTGATGGGCCCGGCGACCATCGACGGCAAGTACCGGCTTGAGCGCCGCTTGGGCCGAGGTGGAATGGGCACCGTGTATCGGGCCCGCCACCTCGGGCTGAACCGGGACTTCGCCCTCAAGCTCATCCGAACCGACCAATCGCAGCCCCCCTCGTTCCTGGACCGCTTTCGTCTCGAGGCTCAGGCGCTCGGCAAGCTCAGACACCCATCCGTCGTCGACGTCACGGACTACGGAGTCGACCCCCGCGAGGGTGGGGTCCCCTATCTCGTGATGGAGTTCCTCGAGGGCAAGCCCCTGAGCGACCTCGTGAGAGCCGGCCCGGTCCCAGCCGATGAGGGGCTCAAGGTGCTAGAGGCGGTGGCGGATGCGCTAGACTACGCCCACAACAACGGCGTCCTGCACCGAGACTTGAAACCAGAGAACGTCCTCGTTTGTCACGACGCCGACGGGGTGTCGGTGAAGGTCGTCGACTTTGGTCTGGCCAAGCTGCTCGGGCCGCCCCACGCGCGGAGGCCTGCGGTGGCCAGCCATCTGGCCGCCTCAGAACCCAGCCCGACCGCGTGGGCTGCTGGGAGCGGGGCCGCGGGCGGAGTGACCGAAACGCTGGGCCCAGGGGAGAGCGTCGAAGGCCTGGAGCCAACCCCAGGCGGGAGGCTGACGGTGGCGGGCGCGGTGCCCGGCGGGACGCCCCCATACATGGCGCCCGAGGGCTTCTCCGAGGAGGAAGTCGGCATCCCCTACGACACCTACGCCTTCGGTGTCGTGGCCTATGAGCTGCTGGCGGGTCGGACGCCCTTCTCGGGGTCCATCGCTGAGCTCATGCAGGCACACCGGGCCCAGGCGCCGCCGCCGCCATCTGAGGTGCAGCCATCCCTCCCCACCGAGTTGGACGAGCCGATCCTGGCCGCCCTGGCAAAGGACCCGGGCCAACGCCCCGAGCGCGCCGGCGACGTGGCCCAATCGATCCGATCTGCCCTGCTCCGCGCGAGACAGCGCGAGTGGCGGGCGCGCGAGATCCCGCGACGCCTGGTGCTTGCCGGTGCTCTGGCCGTCGCCCTGGTGGCCGTTGCGCTCGCGGCCCCCGCAGCGCCCCCGCTCGCCGCCCTGGAAAGGTGGGCAGCAGACGCGAGGTTCGACCTCGCGCAGCGCCACCCCCTCGACCACCGACTGCTGGTGCTGTCGGTGGATGATGCCACCCTGGCAGCCGACCAGACGCTGCTCGGGGACCGCGCCGACGATCTCGGGACGTCGCTGAGGCGCGTGCTGGAGGCCGGCGCAGAGGGCATCGCCATCGACTTCCTGCTCCCCCAACGTTGGGGGCAGTCTCAGGCATTCGCGAGGCTCCTACTGGAGCACCGAGAGCGGATCACACTCGCCGCGTTCTCCTCCCCCAGCGGGGAAGTCGTGGGGACCGAGTGTGTGAAGGGCCTGATAGCGGCCGCCATGGGCCCGGATGAGACAGCCGGACTCTTCGGGTTCGTCAACCTCGACGAGGATCCCGACGGGGTGATTCGACACGGTCGGTCCTTCTTCGTCGACGGAACCGGCGCCCGACGCGACTCGTGGGCTGCACGCGCCGCCAAGACGCTAGATGGAGGCGCCCGGATGGCCCCTGAACGCTTCTGGATCGACCGATCCGCCGACCCAAGCTCGCTCGAGCGGATCTCATGGCAGAACCTGCATCCTCTGTTGAACGAGGCACCCTCCACCTTCGCAGGTCGGTTGGTTCTGGTCGGTGGGGAGTTCGCCGGTTCGGGCGACGACTACCATCGCCTCTCAGGCTCGGCCCCTGGCAAAGGTGGGGCCTCAGGCCTGGTCGTTCAGGCGATGGTCGCGGATACGATCCTCTCAGGGTTCCCCATCCGCTCGGCGGGCGGAACGGCGATTGCGGTCACCTCGGGCCTGATCGCCGGCAGCCTCGCGCTGGCCATTCTCCTCCTTCACCGCTCCACCGCACTCCTGCTCGTCCTGGCCGTGCCCGCCGTCTACCTCGTGGTGGTTGCGACGGCCGTTGGGAGCGACCGCATCCTCCTCCCGGTTGCGGCTCCGATGGCGATGTGGCTCGCAGCGGTGGTGATGGGAGGGCTGTCTCGTGTCCTTCTTCCC
>CAYMLT010000371.1:0-3257 GCA_964391265.1 uncultured archaeon | reverse complement strand
GCTTATGGTCCTGTATGAATTAAGCAGTTGGGCACGGGTAAGAACACCAGATGATGAGGAAGGATGGATTCCCTTGGAAAACATTGAGGATGTGACAAAATCGGTCTTCATACCCGGTTGGAAGAAAGAAAAAATCCGAAAAGCAAAGACGGTATGCCTTTCTGGAAGTTTTAAGTTCATCAAAAAGATGACAGAGATTGAGAGTTTACTTGTTAAGAATGGCATTCGATACCTCTCTCCAGTCCCTCATAGTTATCGAAAGAGGTCCGCCCCATCAGAATTCACAGAAGACTGGAATTCGCTAAGCGAAGAGCAAAAGATGGGTGAATCGCAGAGAATCCAAAAAGAATATTTCCATCAGAAAGTTGACAGTGCGGATATCGTGTATATTGTGAATCCTAGTGGTTACATTGGAGCTAGTGTGACACTTGAGATAGGGTATGCTTATGCCTTGAAGAAGCCTCTTTTTGCCATGGAGCCAATTAAAGAGTATACCATTATGGGTCTCATCGACCGAGTTCTTTCTCCAGCGGAACTGCTTCAGGAAATCTTGGAAAGAGAATGAACCACTCCTCCGAATCGTTTTTTTGTTTTCCGTTATTCAACTCTTTGTGAAAGCAATGTCTAAAATTGCGATATGTTATGGATCAAGATATGGAACCACCACTGGGATAGTTCAAGAAATGGCAAAGACTGCTGAAGAGGTCGGAGCTAGTATTGAAGTTGTCGAACTCAAGAGGAATAAACTAGCCCAATCGGTTCATGAATATGATTTGATTCTTATTGGTAGTGGAATTCAGGCAGGAAGATGGACCAAGGAGCCACTGAAGTTCATAGAAGAGAATCTTGAGAGCCTGTCCAACTGCAAAGTCGCACTCTTTGTAGTCTGTGGCGACGCGGGCAATCCTGCTCTGTGTGATAAGGCTCAAGCGGATTATCTAGATACAATAACTGCTCAATACCCTACTCTATCTCCAGTATCAACAGGTCTCTTTGGAGGCATGTTCGACTTCAAGCGCTACAACTTTGTCACCAGATCTCTGGTGAAGAGCATTGTAAAGAAACGAACACCAAAGGGTGAAGAAGTTCCTGAAATAATGGACTTTCGTGACTGGGACAAAATCAGGGAATGGACAACGAACGTCGTTCAGCTTTAGAATTGGAAAGCGAATTGGCTAGAACTAGCATTCAGTCTTTCTGAATGATATGCTCCAGATCGAATTGGGTATTTCTAGTAAAATCATCCGCGGATTTCCAATATTGCGCTATTCAGGTTTCTTATAGTATATTTGAAGGTAACCTTCAACAGCGAAGGAAAATCCGATGCAGAACGCCATCTCAACAAAATCAATCTCTCTCCTATTCATAATCATACTTCTCTCTGTAGCCGTACCATCTAGCACTCCCATTACAGAAGCGTCTACCATGAAGAAAACCCCAACAACATCTCAGAATGTTGTTCGTGATTACTGGCCCACAGATGCTTGGAGAAATAGTACTCCACAAGAACATGGAATGAACAACGATACTCTGTATGACATGCTTGATTTGATTGAGGCAGAAGATTATCCCATTCGGTCAATTTTCATCGTAAAGGATGGCTATGTCGTTTTTGAGGAGTATTCATCATTGTACTCTGCTACTAGGCAACATGTCCTTCATTCAGTAACAAAGAGCTTCACTGGCACTCTGATTGGTATTGCTCTCCAACAGGGTCTAATAGCAGGAGTCAATGAGACAGTTCTCGATTTCTTTTCTGAATACGATGTGGCAAATCCTGACCCAAGGAAGGACAGGATGACCATAGAAGACCTTCTCACCATGACTGCGGGTATGGATTGGGATGAGTGGTCCGCTTCATACGACGATCCAGAAGCGAACACACTCAGGGTAATGGCATATACACCAGACTGTATCCAATTTGTCCTTGACCGACCAATGGCATACGAGCCAGGAGAACACTGGACCTACAATGGTGGGGCGACGAATCTTCTAGGGGCTATCATTCCTAAAGTATCAGGACTAGATACCCTTCAATTCGCTCGAGAACATCTCTTTGACCCCCTTGGATTTAGTGGTTCGGGATGGTACCTGATGAATGGAGGCTGGTACAATTGTCATGGCGGCCTCAAACTTACAACTCAGGACATGGCAAAGCTTGGCTATCTCTATCTGAACCATGGCAACTGGAATGGAACACAAATCCTATCAGAAGAGTTCGTTGAAAACGCAACAACTTCTATTGCCCTTAGACCGTACGAGAATGAACCTGAATACGGGTACGGTTGGCAATGGTGGACCCGTTCTGATCTTGGAATATACTTTGCATGGGGGCGCTACGGTCAGAAGATTATGGTGTCGCCCGAGCACGACATGGTTGTAGCATTCAACGCGATGGTTCCAGATGATGAGTATGATCCAGAGCTTGATTTATTCTATGATTACATACTGAGGTCCATCGAAGAGGGCCCAAATAGCACTCGAACAGACTCGAACCTATTACCTGCAATTGTGATAGTGGGAATAGTTGGAGCAGTCCCAATTATAGTTGCAGTTACATACATGTTTGTACAAAAACGCAGAATTGGTAAATAGGCGAGCTGCCTTATCGAAGGTATTATTGGGGTAAAGAACTCTTTCTCTGATTCTCAAGTTCCTCTTGCATTATTCGACATCGTTCTAACCAAAGTATCTCATACTCGGAATGATCTAGAAATCTGTCACTTAGGTCGCACATTGAAGTGATTCCTTCCTCCTTGCACCAATCTACATAGACTCGATATTCATCCCAGTCCATCTCTAAATCTTCCCAGACGACATCCACCACTTCATAACCTTGTAGGTGCCATGCGACACCTCTTGTGTGCCCATCAGTTGACACAACCATGTCATCAATCCTCTTCACAGGAATTGGTTCTAATTGGGATTCAGTTGAAGTTTCGAAGTATTTCATTACCGCATCAAACTTTGTTCTGCTGATATACAGCTGACTGGGTTGTATCACATCAAGTCTTAATCGAAATACTTCGTTCATGAACTGGTTCTTCTTCGGCATCGAAAGCACTAAGATATTGATTTGATAACCTGCCAGATAATCTTTGAGGGTTTGTAGGTGAAATTAGTAAACAATACAGTACCTTGAAGGAAGCACTTCGAGAGCTTAGACACAAACGTTGGTTTCCCGAAGAGAAGGATGAATCGAATCCGGACTAATGAATCGCTCCAAACCCCTCCTTAGGCCCGATGGTCAAGTGGCC
>CAYMLT010000370.1:0-3274 GCA_964391265.1 uncultured archaeon | reverse complement strand
GTTGCACATTCAAGTCTTTTCAACGCCACAGTGTCCCTATTGCCCGAATATGGTCAGGCTTGCTCACTATGCAGCAATATTGAATCCATTAATTAAAGGGGATATGATAGAGTCGCTAGAGTTTAAGGATATGGCCACGATGTACCAAGTATTTGGGGTACCGAAGACAATCATCAATGAAACAGTGCAAATCGAAGGTGCTGTAACGCCTGAAGTGTTTGTTGAGAAGTTATATGATGCTGCAGAGAAATGATTGACAAGGTTATCAAGTTTCATTCTCTTTTTTTCATGAGGTGAATAAATGGCTGAAACAAAATCATTCGTAATAATGCTGCGACCCGCACCAGATTACGGAAAGGATGGCACTGATGAAATAGTTGGTCAACATTTCGAGTACCTAAGGAGTTTCAACAAGGAAGGAAAGGTCCGAATGGCTGGAAGATTCTCTGAGGTTCTTGTTGGTCTTGTAATGCTAGAAGTTGAATCTAAGGAAGAAGCAGAATCAATAATGCGAAATGATCCAGCAGTGAAAGCCAAGGTATTCCATGCAGAGCTATATCCATGGAGCATTGCACTTGGCTCCTAGTAATGGTATATACAAAGCTCTATTAATAATAAATAGGAAGCTTTTTTGTTCCGCTGAAAACGCGCCGTCTTTCAACTAACACCAAAACTTGAGTCGGATGCATCAATGAAAACTAAGGATGACTTGGCGGCAAAAGAACGAGAAGAGGCTGATAGGCAATATCGTTCCACACTAGAGGCCCTTGATGATCCACTGCATGTAGTTGACAATGAACTTCACATTATTCTTGTTAACCCAGCATTCGAGAAATGGCTGGTCGATTTGGGATTAGATTCGGACATTCTGGGAAAACGACTTCCAGATGCCTTTAGTTTTCTAGACAACGCAGTGATTGAAGAATACAGGCGTGTTTTTGAAACAGGGAAAACAATTCGTACTATTGAGCATACTGCAATCGCCAATGAGATAATTGATGCTGAAATCAGCAAAATCCCGATTTTCAGCGAAGGTAGGCCCATTCAAGTGATCACAGTGATTAGGGATATCACAGAAAAGCAAAAGCTCCTACGAGATATCAGAGAGTCTGAGCTTAGATATCGTTCGCTCTTTGATAATACCAATGATGCGGTCTTCCTAATCGGTCTTGAGGGAAGGCATATCGAAGCAAATCAGAAAGCCGCTGACTTGTTAGGATATGAGAAAGAGGAACTCCTCAGTCTCTCAGTATGGGACGTCGTTGAACCATCTGAAGCCGACCATGCATCCGACATTCAAGAGAGACTCCTGAAAGGGGAGGAAATTCCTGTTTATGAAAGGACTTTCAGAAAGAAAGATGGATCAAGAATAATAGTCGAACTCAATGTTGCACTAGCTAGGGACGAACACGGGTCACCGATGCATATCCAGAGTGTAGTTCGAAACATCTCTGCAAGAAAGCAAGCCATTGAGGCTATAGCCCGAAGTGAGGAGAGATTGAGTAATCTAATCTCTGGATTGCCCGAAGGAATCGCAATAGTCGATAAGGATGAACATTTCACCTATGTAAACGAGCGTTTCATAGAATTACTTGGATATGATGAAAATGAACTCTTGTCTATGTCTGTTTTGGACTTAGCAGCGGATGCATTTACACCAAGAATTATCGAGGAAAGCCTTCAAAGAAGTAAAGGTGAAACTTCCGTATATACCTTGGATATGACTAGGAAGGATGGGAAAATAAGAAACTTCAGAATCTCAGGAATACCTTGGTATGGTGAGAACGGAATTCGGATTGGTACACTTGGTGTTGTAACAGATATAACAGAATCAATGAAACTTCAAGAAGCGCTCGAAGAGAGCGAATCAAAACACAGACTGATTTTTGATTCTGCAAGTGATGGAATTCTAATCCATAGCATGGATGGAAAATTCCTCGCCGTTAATCGTGTGATATGTGATAGACTAGGCTACTCAAGAGATGAATTACTAGGAATGGAACCCTCTGACATTGATACCACTGAACACGCGGTTATGCCTGAAGGAGGATTGGAAAGTCTTAGAAATGAAGGGGGCATACTCTTTGAAACGGAACATACAAGAAAAGATGGTACCAAAGTTCCAACAGAAATTAGTAGTCGTATAATTGAGTTTGATGGCCAACCTGCATTGCTGAGTATCGCTCGCGATATTACTGAAAGGGTGGCAATCGAAACACGTTTTCAAATGCTGTCATCAGCAATATCTCAGAGTACTGAAGGTTTGGTAATTCTAGATATGGAAGCACATATTCTTTTCTGCAACAAGGCATTCGCGAATCTGAACGGATATGAACCGGAGGAATTGGTTGGAGGGGAGCTATCAAAAACATACAATGAAGAACAAACGGAAATTGTTTTGGCTTCCATTGCAGAGGTTCGAGAGAAGGGTACCTTTTCCGGAGTGCTATGGTTCACCAGAAAAGATGGAACTGCATATCCGGGACGGATGCGAAATACGCTCTTGCGAGATGATAAGGGTCAGTCGTATGGATATATTGGCACTCTGCAGGATATTTCAGCCCAGCTGAAGGCAGAGGAACAGCTCACCAAACTCTCGCGTGCAGTCGAACAGAGTCCTGCTTCCGTTGTAATTACAGATGCAAACGGATTGATTGAATATGTCAATCCCAAGTTTTCAAACCTAACAGGCTATTCGTTTGCTGAGGTGGCAGGGAAGAATCCACGAATTCTTAGAACTGAGTTGACCCCAGCGGAAACACACGAGAATCTTTGGGGAACCATCCTTCGAGGAGATGAGTGGCATGGCTTATTTGCGAATAGGAAGAAAGACGGAGATATTTATTGGGAGGAGGCATGGATATCACCCGTCATAGATGCATCAAACAACATTACTCACTTCGTCGCTGTGAAACTTGATATCACCCAAAGAAGAAAGGAACAGCAGGCACTTCTAGAAAGCGAGGAACGGCTTGAACTTGCGCTCAGAGGAGGGAACCTCGGTGTTTGGGATTGGTTTGGTGATGAGGACAAACTAATTGTTGACGAACGTTATGCGGGAATTCTCGGATATGAGGTAAATGAAATTGAACCAATAACAAGTGGCTGGGAAAAACTTCTTCATCCAGACGATTTACAGGCGGCATCTGAAAAATGGGATGAACATGTAGCAGGGGAATGCGAGTTTTATCATTCAGAGTACAGAATGAAGACAAAATTGGGGGATTACAAATGGGTTCTTGAAAGCGGCAGAGCTGTTGAGGTTGATGAAAAT
>CAYMLT010000369.1:0-3282 GCA_964391265.1 uncultured archaeon | reverse complement strand
TTTATTGCAGCGGCAATATATTTTTCTGCATTATAAACAGGCATTAATACGGAAACCAAAGGTTTGATTACCATAACTAATTGTAAATTAAATACTAAATCATTTAGCGTTGAAAAATTCAAAATACATTCTCAAATTAAGTAAATAAATAATGATTAGAAAAGATAAAATCTAATTTCTTTAAAATTAAATATGCTGTAAACAAGTAAACCTCTATTTTCCTTTCAATAACAAATTTTAAAGTTTATCCGAGCGATATATCCTACCGTTCAATATCATTAGAATAATGTCATTATACACGTTAAAACTAACTATTTTCAACTGAAGGCTAGGTGTGTTTATGTGTAATTTCCTGTAAGAATCCCTGAGTTCTTATCAATATATTATTCCTGTTGGTAAAAAAATGTGAACGAAACTCCAAAAAAAAATAACCTTTGCGTTCAATTTTATGTACATATAGACTTATTGTGTATTTAACTGTTGTTTTAGGATATGCTTTTTAATTCCCTCGATTTTATCATTTTCTTTCCCATTGTGGTTGCAATGTATTTTGCGTTACCGCACCGTTTCCGTTGGATTTTATTGCTTATTGCAAGCTATTATTTTTACATGTGCTGGAATTATAAGTATGTTGTACTTATTTTTATCACTACCTCCATAAATTACCTCTGCGGCATAGGTATTGGCCGATCTCAACGAAAAGCTTTCAGGTTACTATTTCTAACAACAGGTCTCGTTGTAAGTTTTGGAATTTTGATCTTTTACAAATATTTCAACTTCTTTGGTGAATCACTGAATGTGATATTTAGTCAGTTTAATATATTTTATAAAATACCTACCTATCATATTTTGTTGCCGGTGGGCATATCATTCTTCACTTTCCAAACCCTAAGCTACACCATTGATGTGTATAAGGGAAAGCAGTCTGTAGAAAAGCACTTTGGTATCTTTGCCTTGTATGTCTCTTTCTTCCCACAACTTGTTGCCGGACCGATTGAGCGTTCCACCAACCTGTTACCCCAATTCAGGAAAGAAAATCATTTAGCCTGGAATGATGTCCGGGATGGTGTTGCACAGATATTATGGGGGTTTTTCAAAAAAGTGGTCATTGCTGATAGGTTATCAGAATATGTCAATGCAGTATATAATTCACCAGGAGACTTTCAAGGCCCGCATTTTCTGTTGGCCACTCTTTTCTTTTCAATTCAGATCTATTGTGATTTTTCAGGGTATTCCTCCATTGCAATTGGAACAGCCAGAGTAATGGGTTACCGACTGATGGTGAATTTTCGCAGGCCTTACCTGGCTGCCAGCATTAGGGAATTCTGGCATCGCTGGCATATATCACTTTCCACCTGGTTCAGGGATTATCTGTACATCTCATTAGGAGGAAACCGTGTCGCAACAAAATGGCGACATCACTTTAATATCTTCTTCACTTTCCTTGTAAGTGGATTGTGGCACGGAGCAAACTGGACCTTTGTTATATGGGGAGCCTTGCATGGATTCTACCAAATTTCTGCCATCTGGACAAAATCGTTGAGGGATAAGATAAATAATGCCCTGGGGCTGACAAAAAGACCGGTATTTCATCTTATAATGCAACGTATCATTACATTTATTCTGGTTTATTTTGCATGGATTTTCTTCCGGGCAGGTTCCCTGCATGATGCCTTGTATATTATTGGTAAATTGAAGGTGATGAGTCTTGATAAGCCTCTCAATTTATTTTATTTTCGGGTAGACTTTTATATTAGTATTTTACTAATTCTCTTTTTACTAGTTGTTGAAATTCTCGAAGAGAAATATGAATTATACGCTCGTATTCGTTCATTATCAGTAGCTTACAAGTGGGCTCTTGTCTCTGTTATGGCATTGGCTCTTTTTATCCTGGGTGTTTGGAATTCAGTGGATTTTCTCTATTTTCAATTTTAATATATCTTAAATTATGAAGGAGAAAACGTTAAGAATATTCATTTATATTGTAGGTTTAATTTGTTTGTATGTATTTTTTGCAATCAGGTCTTTTCCACTCATGAATGCCATTCTTATTGAAAAGTTGGATAAAGAAACCAGGGAATTCAGTAAATATGGAGAATTGTATTACCACAGCTGTATCCCTGAATTTCGTATTGAATTCGATAACCAATATGGAAAGTATACCATTTCAGATAAGAATCCGGATATTGCTGATGCTGATATTTTGACCTACGGAGATAGTTTTTTTGATCTGGCTTTTCAAAAATGCATACCCGAATTATTGGCAGATACCTTGGATAAAAAGGTTTTCTCTTTTGTTACGATGGATCAATACAGATCCAATCCTTTCTATCTGCTAACTGAAAGAGGATATACTTACAATTCAGAACCAAAGCCATTCATTTATGAAACTGTAGAAAGACTTCTACCCTTTAAGTTTCGGAAAGAATTCCCTACATCTTTTGAAATGCGTTATGAAGATTTAGATAGAAAACCTCTCAGGATTCAAATAAGAGACTTTGTATTCAAAAAAAACTCGGAAAATCTCTATGATTTAGCGCTTAAGCAAAGTTATCTTACTTCAAAGTTATATTCCTTAATATCCATGATAAAGTTCGACTTATTTGGCTATATTTCTCCTATGACTTCACTTTACCGGACTCATCCGAAACCCTGGTTATTTTATGAAATGGAATATACCCATGAACTGGGAGGTTACTATTATCCTTATACTAATGAAGAGATTCAGAACTATGCTGACAATATTCTTCATCTGAAGAATAATTTAAAAAGTCAATATAATCTTGATCTGGTATTCTTGCCAGTTCCTACACGGTATACTATTTATCATAAATTTGTTAATGATGATCCATACAATAATTTTCTCCCAAGGTTGTATAAGGAACTAGACAAAAGAGGTATAAGCTATGTTAATCTTTATTCAGAATTTGCTAATTCACCTGATATTCTTTACCATGGCACCGATACACACTGGAATCCAAAAGGGGTTGATATTGCGTTAAAGCTTGTACTTGAAAAGTTAAGCTTGTCTGAATCATTATCAACAGATTCGGAATTGTTATTATATTCAAAAAATACTAATTTAATTAATTAACTTTATTATGAAAGCAGTATTACTTGCAGGAGGTTTTGGTACCCGAATAAGCGAAGAAAGTGGAATACGTCCCAAACCAATGGTTGAGATTGGCGGAAAACCCATTTTATGGCACATCATGAAGATATATGCTCACTATGGTATTAAAGAATTTATCATATGTGTAGGTTATAAAGGAAACATAATAA
>CAYMLT010000368.1:0-3285 GCA_964391265.1 uncultured archaeon | reverse complement strand
CATTAGGGGCTCGTATAGTAACTTCTTCATTGTAGGGAAGGCAGGCGTTAACAAACACCTTGAGCGCCTTTTCAACAACAGTGTACCAATTACGTGTTCTCGCATCCAATGATTTATCTTTGCTCTTTCCTTTGAACCAGTTTACCCTTGTATCGCGAAAGAAACCGATTGTTTCACTAATCATTCCTCTGTTGATTTTACAGATCCAGTGATTGGTTTCCGGAACCCTGTTGTCCGTAGCATTCTTGCATGATTCATGTGGACAGTCAACAGTTTCATAGCTAATGTTGTGGGTTTTCATTATTGTAGGATATAGACTAGCAAAGTCGAGAACGGTTGCATTGAAATGGACTCCTGCTACAGGCTCTATCACTATTGCACCTTTGAACGCCTTGTCCTTGATCATAGCTTCAGTATGCGCGGCACTTGTCTTGAGCAGCTCGATCTCCTGTTGTTGAGGGATGAGAATGTTCTGAGACCTGTGCTCTTGTCTGAATAGTGACTGAATCCAGCTTGAAATTCCAAACCTTGTGACATCTTCCATTGAAAGGCGAGATATTCGCATCAAGAGGATGATGAGACGTAGGAGAAGATTTTCTTCAAACTGGGTTATCTGCATAGTTATTTTTGAGTCAAGCCAGCAGTAATGGGCTAATTCATAATACGGAAGGTCGTTGATACTTGTACTTAGCTCCAATTTTCCAATGTCAAGAAGTCCCTTTCCTATTGCATCGAGACTACTTCTTTCATAGGCACCGGACAGTGCGTATAATCTGATTGAAGGATTCTTCAAGAATCTGTATAGGTCCACATGAATCCCACCTCTCATTATTGCAATGTCTCTGCCAAGGCGAATAGGGCAATCACGATTGATGTCAATTTTGAGGCGCTCGGCTCGATGATAGAGATAATTAAGGTCGAATGAATCACCCACAAAAGTCAGTACAATGGGATACTGATCAATGACTCTGAACGCTTGAAGCAACATATCGGCTTCGCTTTCAAAGTAAACAACGTCTAGTTCTTTTGGATATTCCGGACCCTTTTTGCCTTCAGGGTGGCCTTTCCTTCGAAGAACGAAGCATTTGCTGAAAGAGGCATTATCGACCAGGCCAATCGCTGTGACTTCCTGTTCTGCCAAGAGAGGATCAGGAATGCGATTCGCAACAGGAGCATAGACCTCAATATCAATAGCAATTCGCCTAATGTCAGGAACACCAATAAAGAACATGGGAGCATAAAGCTGTACTATTCTTTCAAGTCCCTTAGCATCTCCGAATGTCTTCTTGAATTGATCAAGTGTATCAGAATCGACATCAGGTTCACAGCGAATTAGATTCCCGTTTTCAATCTTGTATGGGAGTCCGGGTACAAGACCTAAATCATATGTGTAACAGTTTCGATACCTAATGGCTGCTTCCCATGCATGGCTTATTGTCTGCATATCAGAAGTGCGTTCGACAAGTATGTCTCTAATAGCATCCCTCCCACCTCCAATGCTGAGTGGATCATCAGCCATAACCTTGGTCATCTTGCGAGATGTGTCACGTAACAGATCACGTAACTCAATATCATTGCTTCCAAAATACCCTTTGTGATTACCGACTTTGCTTTGTACTACTTGTGGAGGATAGTCTGTGTAGAGGTATGGTTTATGACCTGTGTTATCATACCAGAATTGAATTTTCTTACTTACAGGGTCGTATAATCTTACAATAGCCTTCTTCAAATGCCCCTCGTAATCAACCGATAATAAATAAGATGGACCAAGATTGGTGGGCGTATCTCTTTGGCCTGCAGAGTGTGTTTTTGATGTATTAGGCATTGAATAGACAGAATCCCGAATTTCCTCTAATTCATCAAAATCAATTTCATTTTCATAAGAACCCATATCTGACTTCTTTTGATTAGGTTCAGATTCTTTCGGTGTTTTTGCTGGGGATGCTTTTACCTGCTTCTTTACCGAGTCGGAAGAGATACTATCAGATCCAAAGAAATCCTCCAGACTTGATTGTGCTTCTTCATCTTTGTTATCTTTTTCCAACGCCACTCAAAATAGATGGTCGGTGTTGTCCTGATAAGCACTTCCCATTTGACAATAGTGGGGCTGTATCGCGCTCTTCATTAGTAGGCACGATGCTCCTGAGAACATGGTAACTACAAAAGTAACTCGATCGGTGAAGACAGTCATTGCCAGATTGGACCCAGGGGAGGATATTCTTGAAGCAATTGAGAAACTTGTTGTGGAACACAACATCCGAGCTGGTCACTTGATGCTCATCGGAGCGATATCAGGAGCAACTCTAGGGTACTTTGATATTCACAAGAAGGAGTACAAGAGTTTCACACTTGCGGAAGACCTGGAAGTCACATCATGCATTGGCAATGTTGCTTTCACAGAGGAGGGAACGCCAATTGTCCATGCACACATGGTTGTTGCAGATGAGAAGGGCACATCATATAGTGGCCATCTAATGAAAGGATGCAAAGTTTCAGTGACAATTGAAATAATCCTGACCGTGTTGGATGGAGAACTCTTGCGCGCAGCTGATAACAGATTTGGACTGAATTTGCTGAAGCTAATCTAGGCATCCCTAAGACTGGATGCAATCTGGTCTAGTTTCACTCTTGACGCCATTTCATTTCGATAGTCCTTTGGAAAACGAAAGCCAAATTCATCTCCCTTGGCGCGGGGTATGGCATGAAAGTGCAAATGTGGTACATCCTGTCCTGCATCGGGACCATTAGCTACGGTATTTAGAATCCCAACAGGTTTGTACACATTGAACACCTTCCTGGTCAACTCAGCGATTTTTATACCCAAGTGTGCCGCGACTTCCGATGAAACATCCAACATATTCGTGAAGTGCTCTTTCGGAATCAATAGGCAGTGACCCTCCCGAACAGGAAAAACATCCATGAATGCCATGCATACATCGTCTTCGAATATAATGGAGGCAGGAATTTCCCCTTTTACTATCTTACAAAAGATACAGCTTTCTTCTGTCATAGCAGTAGGATTGGATTTTGGCGAGATAAAACATTCGAAAAGTATAGCAAGGGCATCCCCACAAATCTCATTAGTTGTTCTCGCAGATTGTCGATTATTGGGCTAGAAGGTGTGTCATTTGAGCGGACGAAGGAATCTAGTATACTTTGATCAGACACAAAACGAAAGAGGGCGTATAGACTCCACATATGCAGACCTTGTCAAACTACTGCGGGACAACGATTACGATGTGGAAGCGTACACAGAGTTTATGATTCTGCCTAGGAATTTGGAAC
>CAYMLT010000367.1:0-3305 GCA_964391265.1 uncultured archaeon | reverse complement strand
CCCCGCCAATGTATAGGCCGTCCTGGCCGCGTAGTACAGCCTGACGCCCGACGTTTTTGTTCTGACGATCAGCCGCATGTCTCCCTTTTCGCGATGGACGCTGATCGGATCGAGATGGGCGGAATTCAACTCCCGGTACCGTTTTACGCCGTAATTAATCACCGTTCCGTCCAGGGCGGTGTGGATCAGGACGGCGGCGGAATAATTCTGCGGCGTAACGCGGTACCGCATGACTCCCAGGTGCGGGTCGTGCATGCTGACGAATCGCTCACTGGTAACGCGGGTGATCCTTCCCGCCCGATCCCGGAACAGGATCGAGCGGCGGAGGAGGGCGTCGCGCATGTCCAGGCGGTGCTCGTACTCGAGGATCTCCTCCTTGAGCGGATTGATGAACGCTTCATCGTCGCCGATTTTAAGGCGGGTCATTGTCCAATTGGGACAATTGACCAGATCGTTGTTGTGGATGGTCTTGCGGAAGACCACGCTCGGCAGTTTATTGTAGAGACCGGCCACGTACGTGCCGGGGTAATGGGTGGTTTCGTCTGCCGGCCGGCCGCTGAAGCTGCCCCGGGTGACGAAGAGGCCGTTGCCGGTGGCCGTCAGGGATTCACGGAGTCCCTCCTCGTCCGGTAAAAACGCGTGGTACTCAAGGAGCCAGGAGTCGCGTTCCATACCGCCGCCGTACCAGGTCCGGATGTCCTGGAAGGTGATTTCATCTATGGATGCGACCACCATGTCCGCGCCGTGGGCCCGCAACCCCTCGCGGTCTCCGTGGCGCGCCACGCCCACCACCAGGGAAAAGTTCCCCCGTTTCCCGGCCTCCACGCCGGAAAGGGCGTCTTCCACCACCAGGCATTGATGCGGCGTCAGTCCCAGGTCGCGGGCGGCGGTCAGAAAAATGTCCGGCTGCGGCTTGCCCTTCAGCTGCAGCTCGGCCGACACCTGCCCGCCCACCACGACGTCGAACAGGTGCAGGAGCTTCGTCCTTTCCAGGATGAAGCGGCAATTTTTGCTGGATGAGGCCACGGCGATTTTTATGCCTTTATTTTTTAATACATTAATGAATTGCAGCATGGGCTGATACAGGTCAATGTGTCCCTTATCCACCAGTTCCCGGAACCACTTGTTCTTCATGTTGCCCACGGCGCAGATGGTGTCCTCACTGGGCGGGTCCGAGGGGTGACCGCTGGGCAGATCGGTAATGCCCCGGGATTCCAGAAAGGATTGGACGCCTTTGTAGCGGGGTTTGCCGTCCACGTACGGCAGGTAATCCTCCTCATAGGTGAACTCGCCGGATCGTCCGCCGTCACCGCCCCGCGCGCCGCGGCGGCTGAGAAAGGCGTCAAAGGTTTTTTTCCAGGCTTTGAAATGAACACGGGCCGTTTTGGTGATGACGCCGTCCAGGTCGAAGACCGCCCCCTTGCATAATTCAGCCATGGTCGCCGCTCCTCCCTGAGGCGCATGCGTGCAGGGCGGCCACCAAGACATCGGGCGATGAGGCGAACCGTGCCTGCGGATCGGCCGTCAGCACCGCGCGCCGGACGCGCTCGTCCCGGGTGACGAATATCGTCAATACCTCGCGCGCGTGGAGACGGGCGTACCGGATCATGGGCACGTCGGAGAGCGTATCCCCGCAGACCAGAACACGGGCTTGGTCCAGCGGGCCCCCGGTCTCGCCGTTGATGAAGGCCAGACCGTCGCCCTTGTCGAAGTCCTTGGGTGACCGTCCGGCCCCGACCATGATCTCAAGATCCAGCCCCGTGTCTTCTACGAACAGCACCCGCCGCCGTCCGTTGCAGCGGTCGACCAGTTTCCTTACCCGGGACGCATACCGCACGGACTCCTCCTCAGGAATGCTCCGGTCGATATCCTGGTACGCCGCCGTGGTTTGGCCGAATTTGAACTGCACGCCCGATCCGATGAGAGCGAACGGCCGGTTTCGTTTTTTTGCCAGAAGGACGCGCAGACGGTCATTGAAATCGGCCAGCGCCTTTTCCTGCTCCGGATGCAGCGGGGCCCTGTGCCGGTTCCCGTGATCGTCCAAAAAATCGCGCCCTTTGGAACCGGCCGCCACGGCGCCGGTAAACGGCATGACGCTGACCTCAAGCAGGCCGTCCGGCGTCAAGGGCGCGGAGGTGAGCACCACGGCGAAGGCGGTGCGGCGGGTGATGAATTCCCTCAGCCATACCGCGTTGTATAATGATTGAATGGATGAACGGTACCGGCCGCAGTAGTTGTTGACGGTCCCGTCCCGGTCTGTGGCCAGGCATACGGAAGAGGGGTCTTCATTGAGCCAGTCGGCCAGGGCCGCGGCTTCTTGGCTGAACCGATCGTCATTCCGGCCTAGAATTTCTGAAAACTCTTCCGGCGGCCGGAGCAAAAAGGCGATGTCCCGCCGCAATTCCGTAATCTCGTATCCGGGGCGCAGAACAAAGGGAGCGGCGCTATCCCTGGTCAGCCGCAGCCGCCGGGCCGGGAACTCTTCCTGCCCGGGGTCGGGCGCGGTCCGCTCGAGGGGGAGCTCCTCCAACAGCCGGAGGGCGCCGGCCAGAACGTCCGGGACAATCTTGTCCACGGAACGATCCCGCTCGAGAGAATGGAAGCCCTGCCGCCGTACGTCGCGCGTAAGGGTCATCAGATCATAGAAGTCGGACATGGTTTCCAACCGGGCAGGAAGTCGTTCGGGCGGGTTGCGAGGAGACTGTGCCATGCGCTCAGGAGCCGGTGAATGACGAATGCAATACACCTTCCAGGGGAAGATGGATATCCTTATAATCTTCCAGGCCGCCCGGGAACGAGATGACGTGCATGAATCCCAGCAGGTTGAGCTTTTGGGCCGCCAGTTCGCTCACGTTGCTGCTGATGCCGTCATCATACACGACAATCAGGTCGTCTTTGGAAAGCAGGTCGGCCGCTGTGCGTTCAATCTCATTAAGCGGCAGTGAATACGAGCCGGGAATATGTTCCCTGGCGAAGCGCTCCCGGGACAGGGCGTCCACCAATACAAACTGCTTGTTAGACTGCAACAATGTTTTAAATTGTGATTTTGTGAGCTTCAGAACCATGCAATATACCTCCTCTCTCTTTATTGGTTGTATCGATCTATGCCTTAAGTATACCCTTCGTGGATGGGGAACCTCCAGACTGTCAGTCCTCTTTCTATTGACGTTTTTCCACGTGTCCCCGCCGCTTATTTTACAATTTCAGCCGCTGCAGCCGAAGCGCGTTGGTCAGCACCGATACCGAACTCAGGGCCATGGCCAGGCCGGCGAAGATCGGGTTGAGCAGGCCGAGCGCGGCCACGG
>CAYMLT010000366.1:0-3315 GCA_964391265.1 uncultured archaeon | reverse complement strand
GACCTCAAGGATCTCCTATCCCTCACAATTTTGGAGGGTTCTCTTCTTCGACAAATCAAACTCGAAGGGATACAGGAATTTGAGTTTCTCACTAGGATTGAAATCAACGTTAATCCAGAACCAAGTATTGATGAAATTGACCTGACCCCACTCGCTGGCCACCCTGAACTTCACTCAGTGACCATTGCATGTCCGACAAAGAGTTTGAAGGGTCTTGATGTTCTCAAAACACTTCCAAACTTTGGTTCTCTGGGATTGTATTCATTGGATATACCTGAACTCAATCTTAGTGCTCTCTCTGGATGCAAGAAACTTACGAGTATCTATCTTGGAGATGTCGGCATTGAAGAATCAACTCAGCCGTATAGAATCACACTTCCTAGTGACATTCCTCTGAAAGTATTTGAGATACGTGACTGCTATAATGAAGACGTAGTACTTGAAATCGACTTCTCACTTATGCAGAATCTCGTTTCAATAGATAAACTAGCCCTGATGGGCTGCAATCTGGACTCTTTCAATTTCGATGTTCTACAGTCATTGGAGAGAATTGGTGGTATCGATCTTTCAGAGAATCAGATTAGACATCTGGATATTACACCAATCTTGGAGAAACCAATGTTTACTGAAGGGGCATTATTCGAGCCACCATTTATGCTGGATGAAGATGTTATCATTCAGATTGACAAGAAAATGGAGAACGAGATTCCAAGGATACTGGAACAACCTGACAAGATGATTGATACTCACGATGGTGAATTTGCAATAGACCCTGAATTCGGTCACCAATGGTTGCAGGCGTTACTTGAAACACATTCTGTAGAATGGATATAGCTAAGGGGTTACTGAGCATTATTTGAGGGTTCTGAATGGGTTGATGTTACATTGGTAGAACTCCCCTTTTTGTGAAGTTACGTTGGAACATAGAGCAAATTGCATCGAGTTACAGATCTTGATTCTGATACCTACTCAGTGTACATCGACAATACACTTGTGAGTACAGACACTTGGACATCTTCTCTACCAGTAATCATTGTAGTTGATGGACTATCTGAAGGAACTCATGCAGTTGAAATCCGCTTTTTGATAGCAGTGGCAATATGTTAGTGGATAGCATTACAGTGACAGTAATTCCTGAATTCTCTACGACAACTGAAGCGATAACAACAACACCAGTAATTCCACCTGGTGAAGGAAATACAATGATTCTCCTGGTCATTGGTGCGGGAATTACTGGTGTGGTCTTGGTTGTTCTAATATTTGGAATCCTAAAAAGGAAGGCAACATAAAACGATTCAATCCCAAATTTGCAAAGATTTTAGAGGATAGATCCCTTTCGTTCAAGTCTCGGAGGTTAGGAATCATATGTCCAATGGAAGACTGGAAATTGATTTTGCAGGTATTCAGTTCAAGAATCCATTCATGCTTTCATCTGCTCCCCCGTCTATGAACCCACGACTTGTTACACGAGCGGCTAGACTTGGTTGGGGTGGTGCAGTTCTAAAAACGGTAACTGAATCGCCAACTGTTGACCCAAGAACACGTCTTGGAGCTTTACGTAAAGATGGTCAGCTTATTGGAATGAACAATATTGAGTTGCTGTCACGGGAAACAGTTGATACTTGGATAAATTCTTACATCCCCAAGATGAAATCTGATTCTCCTGAAGACTTTGTGTTGATTGCTAGTATCATGAGTAGTCCCGAACCCGAAGGTTGGACTGCTCTTGCTGAGAAGTTTTCAGTCCCTGGAATCAAGGGGTTGGAACTGAATGTTTCCTGTCCTCATGGGTCTCCTGAGAAACACATGGGTGCGTTCATTGGACAGAACGCCGACTTAGTAGAAGATGTAACAAAGGCCGCAAAGAAAGGAACTGACCTCCCCATACTGGTAAAACTAACTCCGAATGTGACCGATGTCGTTCCGATTGCACAGGCTGCTATGAAAGGTGGGGCCGACGGAGTTTCAGCAACTAACACAGTAGAATCGCTTATTGGAATCGATGTAGAAACTGCAACTCCTTTTCCATTTGCTTATGGAGCTAAACCTGGCCAATCCATGAGCACCTACGGCGGATTTTGTGGTCCATCAATACGGCCAATTGGATTGAGAATTGTATCCAAGATCGCCCGTTTCGTTCCGGATGCACTGATTTCAGGGATTGGTGGTATCGAAGACTGGCATAGTGCAGCTGAATATCTGATGGTGGGTGCTAGAACATTACAGGTTTGTACTGCAGTGATGTGGCATGGGTTTGGAATCATCAAGGATATGACAACTGGCTTAGAAGACTTCATGAAACGAAATGGCTACGAAACCCTTGATTCAATGATAGGCAAAGCGCTACCCAAACTGACCACTTGGGAGGCTCTAGATAAGCTACCTCCGGTGGTTGCGAAGATAACTGACTCTTGCACAGGATGCAAGAAATGTGTAATAGCATGTGCAGATGGCGGTTTCGTCGCAATTCAAATGAGAGATGGCGTAGCTGTGGTGAATCCCGAGAAATGTGATGGATGTGGGCTATGTGGTGTTGTATGTGATGACAATGCCGTTGAATTTGTCTACACTGATTAATCAGACACATTACACAAGAATCAAATAGCAGGCTTAAGATTAGCTTGAATCCGCGAGATTGGATGTATGTGTCATGACAGTAGAAACCGTAAAGAATTATATCAATGGAAAATGGGTTGAATCCAAAGCAACAGAAACAATGGATGTTATCAATCCAGCAACTGGAGAATTAATCGCCAAAGCTCCTATGAGTACGGCTGAAGAAACTCAGGAGGCTATTGTTGCTGCCAAAGCGGCATTCAAGCGTTGGCGAGCTACACCAGCTATGACACGTGTCCGATACCTCAACAGGATAAGAGACGCCTTTGAAGATAATTTTGAAGAGCTCTGTAAAATACTCACAACTGAACAGGGCAAGGCAATTGATGAATCACGTGGAGAATATCGTCGTACCATTGAGAACATAGAGTGTGCGACTGCTATACCTTCTTTGCAGATGGGATACAACGCTGAAGATATTGCGGCTGGTATCGATGAAATGGTCATCAAGCAGCCATTGGGTGTATTCTTCTGTATTGCACCCTTCAATTTTCCTGGAATGGTACCAACTTGGTTCTGGCCTTTTGCCATTGGCACTGGTAACACATACATCGTCAAACCATCTCCTCAAGTCCCTCTTAGTCAAGTAAAGCAGTTTGAAATCATTCATGAAATTGGTCTCCCTAAGGGAGTACTCAACATGGTTCACGGTGGACCTATTGCAGGAAATACAATGATCGAAAGCCCTGACACAATTGG
>CAYMLT010000365.1:0-3326 GCA_964391265.1 uncultured archaeon | reverse complement strand
CAGCTCTGCTGCAGTGCACCCAACCGCTGCCCACGCCGCCACTCGAGTTGTACGGCGCGGTGCCGGGCAGTTTCGACGTTACCTACGACGAAGGCACCGACAACATGCGACTGACATGGGTCCGGCCCGACCCGATCCACGATGTCAGCTTCTATGAGATCTACCGTCGCCGTGAAGGACAGCCGGATTCCGTGACACGACATGTGGAGGGGGATTCGACGGGGTACACGGACGTGCTCGATTTGCCGAAGGGACGCTATATCTATCGTATTGCCGCGCTCAAAGTGGACGGTGCGGATACGCTGCGCGGGCCGCTGTCGGACACGGTGTCGGAAGTGGCGAGTATCGGGGTGACGTTCACGATCAACTCGGGCGCCACGGAGACCCGCTACCGGAATGTTGAGTTGCATGTCGTCGATGAGCGTAATCGCGTGCAGAGCGTACGGTTCACGCAGCGCGTGAACCGGTTCTACTACAACCCTGCCCAGCCGGTCGACACTGCCGAGAACCTGAGCACCCATGTCCCCATCAGGTTCAACTCCGGCGATGTTACCGAGATGGCCAAGGTGCCGGGCGGATACAACGCCAGCACGAAGGTGGTCCCGGACACCATCACGCGCGGCTACATCCCGCTGTTCGGTCTCGCCGATTCCACCAACAACGTGGGGCCGCAGACGCTGAGCGCGGCACCGGGGGACACCAACCGGTTCAGTTGGGTTCTCTCGGGCGGCAAGGAAGACAAGGTAGTGTTCATGGAGATCACGCTGGCGGGCACCGGGCGCGTGGACACTATCTACTACGGTTTGCCGATCGCGGAGTACCGGGTCAGGCCGCGACTCGAGCATGAGCGCCTCGTGTACGTCTCGGACACCAATGTGTTGCGCGAGACACACACGGGTGATCCGGATGCGGACATGATCTATTGGCATGTCGAGCTGAGTCAGGGGTTGAACGCCGACGACAACTACTTCATCTCGAGCAAGACGATACGGTTCACTATCCGGATTGACGTGGACTCGACGATCGGCGACGCGTTCGAGTGCTGGCTGGTTGCGTCGGCCCGGATGAACTCGCTGCTCCAGTCCGACCACAGCAACACCGACCAGTACTGGCTGGAGACGAAGCGCAAGTCGCTCCAGTTGAGAGGGGTTGGGCCGTGGCACGACGAGGGGTACGTATACGAGTACAGCATCGATACCAACACCAGTGAGGGACGAGCGAATCTGGCGGACATCAACGTCATCAAGAACACCAACGGCTATCCCTACGGCGCTGTCCCATACGAGACGAGTTACCACGACGGCCCGAGTGAGAACTTCAAGCGGTTCATCGCGCTCAATCCGAGCGAGTTGGCAGTCGGCAACGCCAAGCGCGTGTTCCTGGCGTTCAAGTTCACCGGCCGCTACTTCGGGGAAGAGCGGTACGTGCTGACCAGCGGCGAGATTTACAACGAATCGAGGTCACTGGAATCCGGGCTGACGCGCACCGTGTACCACAAGATGTTTCTTGACTACTACCCGCCGAAAGCGGCCATGCTCAGCCGTACGGTGCCGGAGTTCCTCGGTAACGGCGACACAGTGACCACGATTTTCGACTACAAGCTTGATGCGGGGTCGGTGGCGGACGGTGGCAAGGCACGGGTCACCGATATCACGCTCGTGGTGTCGGCCGAGCCGGCGCTCAACACCACGCTGCCCAGCGGCCTGGTGTACACGCAGACTGTGCGCCGACAACTGGACAGTGCGGCGTTTCTGGCCGAGGACCTGTACAGCCAGCGGGTGGCGCTGTTCGAGTTCCCAATCAGCGCGCCGCTGCGGGCAATCAACGACGTGGTCTGGCACGATATCAACCCGCTGGCCTGGCCCTCCGGGCGCTACCTGGTGGGGATCGTCACGCGCGACGAGATGGGCAACGAGGGGCTTGCGCCGGTGTCAACCAACGAACAGCAGTGCAATCCGTTCCTGCTGACAGTGCTGAGCGGCAAGTAAGGGGGCGGGAGATGAACACAGTGAAGGCTGTCCGTGTGCGACGCTCATTCTGGCGCGGGGCGGCAGTTCTGGCGAGCGTGGCGGGGTGTGCGGCCGTGCTGCACTGCTCCGATCCTCTCGAGCCGGTCGCGCTGGACTCAGGCTCGCTGGTCGTTCCCAGCCTGCGGGCCAGCTACGTCTCACAGACCGGCGTGGTGCACCTGAGCTGGACCCGGCCCTCCGGGCTGTTCTCGTTCTACCGTGTGTATCGCACGACCACGGTCGATTCTCTTGGCGAGCCCGATACGAGCACGCTTGTGTCGGTACTGCAGCGCCGCGTGATCCCGCAAACAGACACGGCGTTCGACGACCTTCCGGACGTGGCGGACGGGGTGCATTTCTACGGTATCAAGGCGGTGCGCCAGTACGTGATTGACGGAGACACGGTCGACATCGAGGGGCCGTTGTCGCCCCCGGGAGGCCTGGTGGCCGAGATGGTGGGAGTGGATGTCCGGTTCAGCATCAACGACGGACAGCCGTTCACGGTGACGCGTGCCTGCACGCTGGTGGTGGAGGACCCGGACACGGTGATCCAGTCGGTGCGGTTCACTCAGATTACCACTGACACCGCGGCTGGGACGTTCGCTGCCGATCCACTTGACATCTATCGGCAGGCGGCCGACTTGAAGGCAGTGAACTTCTTCAACCCGACTACACCCAGCGCCACCCAGGACACAGTATTGTTCGATGCGGTGGACACGCTCAACTCTGACCAGGTGGCGTACGATTCTGCCCTGACCACGAACCGTATCCCGTGGGTGCTCAAGCAGGGCGCCGGCCGCAAGGCAGTGTACGCTGAGATCCACTACGAGACGGGCTTGTGTGACACCGTCGTGTCGTTCATCGAAACGAAGCCGCATGATGTGGAACTGGTCTTCCGCCATTCGTCAGGCGCCATCGGGGGTACGCGCTTCGATACGGTCGAGACCTACGGTGCGAACGCGCAGGAGACGAAGAAGACGGTGCTCTATACGTCAGAACTGCGGTTCAGCGTGAAGGTGTTCGGTGACAGTACGATCGACACGGGATTCGATGCGTGGGTTGTGACCAGTCAGTTGTACGATCGCGTCACCGGCAACGACAGCCGCAAAGGGTGGTGCATGACCGCGCCACGTCATCTGACGCTGACGGACGGCGGGGGGAACCACAACTCCGACGAAGTGTACCGGTACAGCTTGGACGCGAACGACGCTCAAGGCAACGAGAACCTATCGCGACTTCTCCTCGGCGCCATCGGCGGCAATCCCGATTTCTCGGCAGTGTCGGGCGTGCGCGACACATCAGCCGAAAGTAACTCCG
>CAYMLT010000364.1:0-3329 GCA_964391265.1 uncultured archaeon | reverse complement strand
CTGAACCTCATTGGGTATCTCGGCTCCTGCGCCCATCAACTTAGCTGCCGCAAGTCTGATCTTAACTCCCAGTCTGTACCTAAGATTCTCAAGGGCCTCATCTGCTCTTGCAAGGATAGTTTCTTTGATCGTACGCATCTCAGAACGAATTTCTGCGAATTCATTCAGTTTCTTAATCTTCTCTGAGCCCTCATCGAGATCCACTATGATTGGTAGGAATATCTCTGCATATGCAGGCTTGATTGTTTGGAGATCTTGAATGATTGCATCTATCTCCTGCTGGCAAGCATCTTTGAAGGTGGCTACTCCGCTCTCAACAGCTGTTCTCAGATTCTGCAATGACTGAAGAAGATATACGATGCCTCCACCTTCCAATTCGTCGATCTTTGGAGCCTTCTTGCTCAACTGAGCATAATCAAGTACTCGGTCAGCTGAAGTAGCCAGCTCATTGAAACGCGCAAGATAATCCTTGATTATTGCCTTGACAGAAGCCTTGTAAGATTCATCCATTGTGTTTGCGTTCACATAGATGGAAACCATACTATCTAGGTCATTCTTTTTTATCTCGTCTTTGGAAATCTTTACAAAATCCTTAATCGCCTTTGTATCTGTGATGCCAGCATCTGCTGCATTATCAAGTGCTTTCTCAACATCGTCGACTAGCTCCTCGACTTTCCCCTTGAGAGCGATTTTTACCTGGCCTTCCCACTCAACCATTTTCTGATAGGATGAGAGTAGACTGGGTACTTCCTGATTCTCAACAATTAGAGACGGTGCCTGTGGAATAATATCTGAGGTAGTCGGTATACTTGCCTCAACAAATTTCGTTGTGGTTTCGTGTTTCATGTTGATGATCCTGTCTTTCAACATGTTAGCTATTTGCAGTTTTGAAGCTTGCATCTGCGTTTCTAGACTAATAAGGGACGTAAGATTCTCTGCGCTTGAAGCTTCTTTTGCAAGTATTCTGAGTTTCTGTGCAAAATCCATCGGGAGTTCAAGACCTAGTCGAACAGATGTATCGACCCACGCCTGAAGTGACTCAATATCACTCATTAAAGAAACTCCCAACATTCTACCAACTTCACCACGGCGGCCATCTAGGTAAACCTTTTCGGATTGTAATTTGTCATTTATAATGATAAGGTCAGCCGCTGATAATCCTGCTACAGTATCATTAGAAACTGAGGTCGATACCTCTCCTCGGTCTATTGTGATATGGCGTTCGAAAGTTTCGATTGTCCTCTTATTCTCATCGAGGAGATCCTTGACACTTCTCCCCAACTCACTAAGGAGTCCCGATGACTTTGATGAGAACACTTCGCCAAATTGATGGAGTCTCTCAAAATCCTCCATATCTCCTGCACCAATCGATGGAAAACTAATAGATGCTAGTGCCTTAGCTTCAGCTGGTTTCATCTCTTGCAGTTTGGGTAATGTCGCCATGATGTCACGATGCTCTTTTCTAAAGAGTTCTGCAAAGTCCCTGACGATTCTCATAAACATATCTACCAAATCAGCATCAATTTTTTCAAGCTGAGACTGGATTTTTCTCTTCTTTAACATTCCAGAGGCTTCAATCTCGTTCTCTGCTTTTGTGAAATTGGCAAATACTTCATAGAGTTGGCGTATTTGATGGCTTGTTTGTTCTTCAAGCCCAGGATTCAATGAGACCAACATTCCTTTGGTTTCCGAGAGGCGGTCCAGTTCGCGTCTCCACTTGTTGCTGTCCAAGAAGGTACCTCCTATTTATGGCGCATCTGTGAGGGTTCTATGTCTTAAGTGTGTTCTGTGGGTATGTCGCTTAAATCAAGAATTCATTGTTCATGGAGCTTTTCACTTTGACTAGTTGCCCAAATTGCCTAGTCAATTAGATTCTAAAAGAGAAAATAAGTGATACGCAGCTGACTTAATAAAGGAAATTCAAGCTAGGAAGACGATTCAAAGTGTCTAAATCTGCGGGAGGTTCTGCAACTTCATTGAGTCTTCAACACAGCATAGTTGCAGAGTTTGAGGGCGAAGCAGTGTATGTCAATCATGATGAAAGGTACGTTTATGCGGCATGTACTGATATGAAGGTGCGTGTCTGGTCAAAAGGAGATTGGCAGATTGTAGCAGTATTAGGCGATACTAGTTCGCCCCCTCTAGCTGTTCATGTCGATGAGGAACATGTCTATGCCACCTGCGAGAAACGTGTATTCGTATGGAACAAAGCAACTTGGGGAATGATTGGATGGTTTGAACTAAGCTATTCTGCCGTTACATCTACACTTCGAGGGGAATTCCTCTATGTAGGAGCGAAAGAAGGTCGTTTAGTATCCATAAAGAAGGATACACATGACACTTCTAGCTGGCAATTGCTGAAATCCGATATAACTAATCTTTGGGCGGACCAAGAGATAATTTGCACATCCACAAGCAAAGATGAATCAACGGTATGGCGAATTGAAACTGATGGCGCTCCAACTGAGATTGCGAAATTGGATAAGAAGGATAAGGGCGCTAGAATTGCAGGAAATACCAGTTTCATTGTTTCAGGGATAAGCACTTCAGAAATCAAGGTATGGGACCGAGTCGAATGGGCCCATATTCGCACATTGGAGCCAGTGAATAACAATGGCATCATTTCGATGTGGGCTAACAATATGTATATTGTAACTGCCTCTAATTCATCAACCATAACAATATGGGACTTTAGAAAAGGGAATTCTATTGGCAGTTTGAAGATCCCGGGATGTAAAATCGTTCAAGTGAAAGCAGACAAAAACTTCCTGTTTCTTGCAACAACGAGTGGCTTGAAGGTTGCTTCCATAGCACTTGGCTCTCAGCCTCTGAATCTCTCTGCAGAAGAAAACGGTACATTTGGCTCGCAAATTATGCAAACATCTCCCTATGATGTTCTTGAAAATGTTCTGGAATATCAACTGAAAGGAGATGAGCAACTACAGAATGGAGCATTCCATCAAGCTGTAAGGGAATTTGAACATGCATTGCAGCTATTGATTGATAATACTCAAGCCCTTCTTGAAGTGCCTGAGGAACGCGAGAAAATTACACGCGAGATTAATGACCGCTTGGGCCATTCTCTTCTTCGTTCGAAGATTGTTGAGTTACAGCAGCTTACTGATGCGATTAAGGAAATCTCCAAGGAGCTGGATCGAGAAGGTCGTTCCTCTAAGAGCGATGAAGATTTGGAACGGCTTTGGTTAACAGCAGGCAGGGCAATAAGAGAAAGCAGGATTCTTTCTGAGGCACAAGCCGGGCAGATACTGAGTTACCAGCTTTCTCATGCTGCTGATATCCTTGAAGCTGACCTCATTCAAGCTAAGGAG
>CAYMLT010000363.1:0-3356 GCA_964391265.1 uncultured archaeon | reverse complement strand
TTATGGTTCATTTTATTGCAACTCAGCCCCTAAGATACCTTCTTGGGAAGCGTCCTGCAGATTGGGCGTACAAGAAGAATTGGGACCAGCCTCCAAAGAAAGTGCACGAGAACATTTCAGTCAGGTATCTGATGGCACCTCGGAGACTTGCGGGTTTATGGAAATGGTTTTCCCCTTTAGCATATCTCCTTACGGTCCTTCTTTTTATTGTATATTCAATTCGTGAAATCACAAGGGTCAATCCTGATATCGTAATAGCCGCGCATGCCTCTCCGATTGTAGGCGTTGTTTCGTTAGCGGCTTCGAAAATCACTCTGAGACCGCTAGTAATGGGGTGCCCTGATTGGATCTCCGCTTATGCGGCAGGATTAATCAAGGAACAAATGACAAGCATTGGTCCATCTCTTTTGCAATTTCTGGAAATCCAAATCTACAGATGGTCTAACTGCATTGTTGCGGCAACGGAATTCCTCAAAAAAATGTTGATATCCTATGGTATTAGTCAGTCAAAAATCACAGTCACATCGAATGGTGTCGACATATCGCGCTTCTCTCCAGACCAGAATGTGGAGGATATACGACGGAAGCATCGATTAGAGAATAGATGTGTGATCCTTTTTACAGGGCACCTTGAGGAATGGGCTGGTGTAACATTAATCTATGACTTGGCGAAGCGGCTTGACAAAGAGTATCCTGATTCTATAATTCTTCTGGTAGGAGCGGGAGAAATTGTTAAGCAAATCTTTGGCAATTTGGTTCATGACAATCTTGGACATATGTTGACACATGCAGGACTTCAACCCTTCGAAGAGATGCCAAGATATACTTCAGCGTCAGATATTGCTTTGTGCATCTTTCCAGATACACCTGTTGCACACGCGGCATCGCCTCTAAAATTATTCGAATACATGAGTTCAGGTCGTGCAATTGTTGCAACCAGAGTTGCTGGAACGTACGAGGTTCTTCGTGGAGGGGGCGGATTAATTGTGCCTCCGGGTGATCAGGAAGCGATATGCAACGCAGTACTTGATTTGTGCAACCACCCGGAAAAACGAAAAGAACTGGGGGAGGAAGCAAGGCGACTAGTGGTAGAGAAGTACTCATGGTCAGTGCTTGCAGAAGATTTCCTCAGGGCTTGTGAATCTGTTTGTCGGAGATAATCAACAGCCTATAATTCGATAATGTTCTTGATGCACACAGGCTCCAGTTCTCCCTAATTGCATAGTCTTTATGCTTCTCTCCAATTCGTGATTGGGCTTCAGGGTTTGATAATATCTCGTGAAGCCGCTCAGATAAATCGGAACTATCTCCATTTCGATACAAGATTAAGCTTCCTCCCAGACTCTCCCGCATATGAAAACCAACATCAGATGCTACGATAGGTATTCCGTAGATGGCATAATTATGGATGGGGCCGCTCGCGCCTACACTGTCCGTATAAGGGACAAGAATTACAGACGCAGCAGAAAAATAATACGGTATATTCTCTTCTTTGATGTAATTAGAATCAAAACGACTGCAATCCTCTACCTTCAATCTCGAAGCATACATCTTCAACTCGTTAAGATATTCCATTCCATCACAATCTACAGGGGTTCCTCCGATGAGAAGCATGATTGAAGGATGTTGAGTTTTCAAGTGCGCGACACTCTCAATGGCAAGCTCAATCCCTTTACCTCGCCTAATATATCCAAAGATAAGTATCACTTGCCTACCAACAAGATCCAGTCTTTGAAGTGCATCATTTCGACTAATTGGAAATACAGAATCAATGCAGGGATGAGGGATCTCATGAACTTTCTCAGGGCGGAATTTGTATACTTGAAGAAATTCTGCTCTCAGGGCGGATCCTGGCTTTGTTGTGCTTAATTGAATTGAGTTAGTTCCGACATCGAGCAGTTTCATATAAAGGCGGAAGAAAACTGCGGATAAGAATGAAAACCGCTTTAGCTTCGGATAGGTAGATGCCCTTTCTATAACTTGATGGGGCATCCACGTACTGTGTAGAGTAACAGTGGTTATGATTCCTCCCAGTCTAAGCAAAAGCAAGAGAATGAGCATGACTTCTCCAAACAATCCACCGTAGACCTTGCCATGAGGACCAAATTGAATATGCGCCAGTGAGATTCTATTCTTTCTCATTGCCTGAAACACCCTTAAAGGGTAGAGAAGACTCTGTCCATCCCATATCCGTAGGGTTTCCACTTTCCCATTATAATCAGGAAGAGAATCAGCATCTTTTCCAGTAATAGCCACAATGGAGATTTTCGATTGCTTCACTAATGTTTGAATAAGCCGTAGTGTATACTGCGATTCTCCGGCTCTTTGGGGAGGTAAAGGAGAAAGAATTGCAACTCTTGCCATATTGTTGAGATGTGCTTCTGACTTGTACAAAAGAGTTTCCTAGAACAAAATAGCTGTATTTATTTTCACAGGCTTCAGCCCATTGTTATCTGGATATACGCGTAGAGCACTTCCGGTTAGGAGTTTGAACTAATAGATGTCCCGAGAACCAGTTCGTGGTACGACATTGCTTGTCACTCAATCAATGTTTTCGGGAGTGCTTCGTCTCGCAAATGTGATGATACTTGCACGTCTTCTATTCCAAAGCCAAATGGGGCAAATTGCCTTGCTTGGTGTGATATACGGATTCTTGCAGTTTCTGGGAGTAGGAGGTCTTAACTACGCGGCACCATACTTCGTATCTCGATTCTCAGAACAGGGACAACTAAGCGAAATACGGACTTTTCTCCACCGTTCTGTTCGAATAATTGGTATGATATCGCCATTCATTCTTATTGCACTTTTTCTTCTTTCACCCTTTCTAATTGGTCCAGGATATCTGGATGCGGGCCTAATTCTACTAATTGCCATGATTGCGCCTCTTTCTTCACTAGAAGTGTTTTTGGATTCCTTTCTTCTTGCACGATATCAAATACGACCACTTGTTACAGGTCGCTTCTTATTCGATGTTTGCCGTACTGCTTTCAGCATTGTACTTATTCTTCTAGGCTCTGGAGTGATTGGTGTTCTATTCGCGTGGATATCTGGAGAAGTGATAGCAGTTTTTCTATTTGCGGTGGTAGCTCCTCGAGAACTTTCCAAGGAGAAAGTCAACCTCCCGTTTGGGCCAATTCTTGCCTTTGCTCTACCAAACCTAATCTTTCAAACAATTGACGTCACAATTCAGAATTTAGATCGCATAGTATTGTTGCAGTTAACAGACTTGCCAACGCTTGGCGTTTATGATGTCATGCTTGGTCTTCTATTCATGATGAGCTTTTTCTCCTTGGCTGTTTCCACATCGGTATACCCACTTCTTGCCCGATCAACCTCTAATAATGGGGGAGCCGATG
>CAYMLT010000362.1:0-3361 GCA_964391265.1 uncultured archaeon | reverse complement strand
AGAAGCCACAGAATGTCTAAGCCAACTCATGAATGTTGTTCATGATGGAATGCTTGTCATTCAAGATGAGGATATTATCATTGTAAACAATCATTTTGCCACCATGGTCGGATATGATGAAGATGCATTGATGGATATGGATTTTGAAGCCCTCTTTGACACACTCTCACGTCGATACAATCAGGCTGCAATAGAGGCACTCTCAACTGGTGAAAATCCTTCGAAATTCAATACTCGTCTTAGGACGAAGGATGGCGACATCTTACATGTTGAGATCAACCCTACAGTCATTTCGATAGGAGATGAGCCTGCAGTACTCGCGGCTGTTAGGGATATTACAAAACAGATTGCTTTGGAGGAAGCGGTAGTACAACTGGAGCAGCGATTTGCGTCACTCTACGACCTCACTCCTGTCCCATATATTACTTTGAATAGTGACGGAGTAATAAACCAAGTAAATCAGGCAACTGAAGAATTGCTTGGTTGCAGTGCTGATGGAATCATCGGTCGAAACCTCAGCGATTTTATTGTCGACCGAAAGGATTCAGAGGAGTACGATCCAAGCGTTGCAATCATAAATGAGGTACTTCGTGGCAAGAACGTAGAAGGAATTGAACTTGAGCTGAAGCAGTGTGAAGGGCGTTCAGTATGGGTTAGCGTTTCATCTAGGTCGCTGAATCCCGAGTCCGAGAGACCTACCGAGATTGGTTTGACTGCGGTACAGATTACACGAAGGCGAAATGCTGAGCAACAGCTTAGAGAGGAGAGTGAACGAGCCAACCTCTACTTTGAATTGATGACAAGTGATCTCAATATCATTCTCCAAAGCGTTTTGTTTGCATTGGAGGATTTGAAACTCTCCATTAAGATGACTGACAGAGAAATGGCATTAATCCGAGACTCCTCATGGAATCTCAGAAGAGCTGCTAGGCTTATTGTAAATATGGGTGTATTGCTATCTCTTGATAGAGCACCTCCTGAATCACATAGAGTCAATCTCAGCTCCCATATCCGTCGAGCTGCATTAGAAGTTAGCCGTGATTTTGAAGGAAAAACTTTGAAATTTGAATCAAATTTACCTGAAGAGGGGTATGACGTAACCGGGCATGCCTTTCTTCATAATGTGTTCTTCAACATCTTGCATAATTCAATGACCTATGATGACAAAGAGCCTGTTGAGATAAAAGTGAATGCAGAACTGCAAGACTTTGGGAGAGAAGTGAAAGTAGAATTTGAAGATAATGGACCAGGAATTGAAGATGCGCAAAAGCGGTATATCTTCAGAAGGACTCATGATGTTGATAGTCCGTTAGTAGGTAAGGGATTGGGCCTGACTGTAGCCGACAGATACATCTCACATTTAGGCGGAAGAATTTGGGTTGAAGATGTTGTAAAAGGTAACCCTTCTGCTGGTAGCAAGTTTATTGTAGTTCTCCCCAAGTGGCAAGACAAAGCTGAGTTCCCAGAGATTACCTTCTATAAGTCTGAACATTGCATTTTTTGTGGTCCCGTATTTGACACACTAAGTTCAATACTAATTGAATTGGGAATTAGTAGATCCACAGTAAACGTCATTAACATTGACGATCCCTCCGCAGGTATTAACGAAGATGATCTTCCCGCATTGCCAACAATTCAAATGGGTGATGAGCAACTTACGGGCTTCCTATCTGAGGAAGACCTCAGAGTGGGAGTAATGCGACTTCTAACGACTGCGGCAAGATAGACTAAGTATATTATAATACATGATTTTCCTCTTGTCGATATTGCTTGAGGTAGTTGATCCATTTTGGGAACCAGCATACGCCAGACCCCTGATTTGATAGAAGTTGTGATTCTTGGTCTTACATTATATGTAGCCCTGTATCTTCTAATCATTTCAATTGGCGGTCAACTTTGGATTATCATTTCTCCCCAAGTCGTAGCTGTTTCACTCACACTGCTCGTAGCTGCAAATCTTGCGACTACAAGCATGATCTTCACACATTCACTCATCCATTACTTTCAACAGAAATCTGTAAGATATCTTTTGCTTCTTTTGATGGCATTAGATGCGGCAATGCTATGTGTTATGTTTCTCATTACCCACCCGTCTCTTGATTTATTCTCTCTCTATGCAGATAGAAACAGAAACCGGTCCATAGCAATAGCTTGGGGAATGGTTTTGATGATTAGCGGTCTGGCAGGAGCGTTTTCTGGTGATACCGTTGTAACACTGAGAATCCGTATTATCGGCTTCCTGTTCGGTATCATTCTCCTTCCAATGATTGGGTTTTGGTTTCTATTCAGTCCCGAGCCTGTAATCGTATCAACTGAACCCTCAGGAGGATTAAGTGGGCTTACAATGACTGGATGGGTCGCAATCCTAATTCTTGGGTCGCTAATGTTAACTGCTTTTTTGAAATATATCAAAGAATGGTTCAGAACTCGTGATAGAGTTGTTCTTGCATCTACAAGTGCAATGTTCTTTTGGCTGTACGCACTTGTAACTGTTGTTGTACTTGAAAGCCCGTATCAATTTGCTGAAGTAATTTGGGTTGGATCTGTCACTGCTGGTTTTGCTTTAATAGCTCTGGCAATGTTATCGACTGCCATTATTGAACCTCGAAGGGAACTTGAAAAAACCGTCGCTACGCGCACCAAAGAGTTGTCAGATTCCAAACAAGAAAGCGAGTTCTATCTTGGTATATGGACACACAAAATGGGTAACCTATTGCAGGGGCTCTTGGTATATCTCGACCTCTTACAAATAGCCGAAGAAAGTGGTTCTGATACTGGAGATCATAGACGTTCAGCAATGGAGATTGCACGAGAAGCCACTCTATTGAACGCACAAGTAACCAAGCTTTCTCAGGCAAAAGATGTACCCGGTATTGAAAGGACACCTGTATCCTTGGTGAGCGTTATTTCGAATTCGATGGACCTAGCTTCAAAGCTTCTGAATCCGGATGCATTCCGAATCAACTTCATTGTTAGCGCAGACGTCGATGTATTGGCTGATGAGATGTTGGATATTGCCATTCTGAGCTTAATGTCATTCTTTGTTAGAACTCGACGTCATGAGGATCTTGATATAACTATAACATATGAAAAGAAGAACGACCGAGTCAACACTCGAATAGACTGCATCGGTGACGAGATATCCATTGAGTATCAGGAATTCCTCGAGAATCACACGGTACCACAATCCCCGGCAATTGAACTCGACCTTTATGTTGCGAGAACCATTGTGGAGCTGTTCCATGGAACCATAACTTCTCAGCGTCTTTGGAATGAAGGCATCAATCGTTTCAGTATCGATTTAGAGAAAAATGCTGAATGATCCATGACCATTCGAAAACAGTCGTTTTTTTGCATATTC
>CAYMLT010000361.1:0-3363 GCA_964391265.1 uncultured archaeon | reverse complement strand
CGTTGAGTCGCCTAGACTCAAGACCAATCAATTAGGTGAACGATTATGGGAAAACGCCCAGGACACTGTTACAGAGAATGCGACCGTCCTCCATTTGTGAGACGCAAGTATATCCACCGTCAGCCAGCTTCACGTATTGTGAGTTATGACATGGGTAATAATGGTGGGGAATTTCCGGTCGAATTGTCACTGATTGGTCTAGAGAGATGTCAGATTCGGCATCAGGCACTTGAGGCGATTCGTGTTGCTTCTAATCGTCACATGACCAAGACAGTCGGTAGGAAAAACTACCACTTGCGTATTCGTGTGGCACCTTTACACTATCTCAGAGAGAACAAAATGATCTCCGGCGCAGGAGCAGACCGTGTGCAGGATGGAATGCGAAGAGCATGGGGTAAGGTCATTGGCTCCGCAGCTCGAATCAAGCGCAACCAGGCAATCATAACCATCAGAACAAATCCCGAACACATCAAGAATGCTCGAATTGCCCTTGAGAAAGCCTCACCAAAACTCCCAACACCCTGCAAGATAGTCTTCGACAAGATTGACCCAGACCTTCGAAGACGACTAGGTTATGGTGTAGCATAATCTCTGACCTCCACTTCGGGCCATTTCCGTGTTAGTACACAGTATGTTGTTATGACTGACAATGGATCATAGGAATGTACTAGCTCCTAGACTTTGACCCGGCCTATATGCCACAAACATTGGCCAGCCTTCACCATCTCCATTATCATCATATTGAGGATGCTCAGGCCTGCTGTTTCTTGCTGCAACCCAATTGAATGCCTCTGCCATTGAAACAAGTCCGTTTTCGCTCATATCTGCAAGAATGTCAGTTCCATCACTATTGATACTGAATTGGATAAGGGCTGATATGAAATGGAATGCAAACTCATCCCAATTACCCTCAGTATCACACATCAATGTAGTTTCATCCACCTCATATGCTGTGATAATGACTCGATTCGGAGCGCTGAGGTGTTCAATGAATTTGCCAGAGAAACATTGCCCCATAACGATTATCATTCGATTGCACACAATATTCTCAAGATATCCCTCAAACTCGGTATGTGATACATATCCACTATCCAATGGTTTCCAAAGGCTTAATCCTCCAGTACCACCATGATTCGTTGTGTATATGAAAAGCTGATCTCTGGCTCTTAGTGTATCCTCAAGAATACCAAACACGGTTTCAAGTGATGCATGTGTTGCTGGATAATCAACTGGAGGGTTTGGGTTATTGCCAACGCCATCTCTGTAGATTACATAGATATTCTCTGGGTCGTACCGCAAGACAATAGGAGAATCGCTATTCTTCACTGTCTTCTGTGAGTTCCATTACCTTCCTGACTATGCCTGTAAGCGTAGCAACCTCACGCCCGCTCATATATGCTCGATTGAGCAGATTTCTGAAGACCTGTTTAGCAATTGGCTTCCTGAAATCCTTGATTCTAGTCTGATCAATCAACTCATCCATGAAGAACGCCACTTGCTCTCTCTCCTCTTTGGTTGCGGGTCGAAGGTCTGATGGTCTACGTTCAGGTTTCTCTGCATATTTCCTGTAGAGTTCATATAATGTCACAGCTACAGCATGACTCAGGTTCATGCTTGGGTACTCTGAAGACGTCGGAATTGCAAAGGTAAGGTCACAAAGGGCGACTTCCTCATTAGTAAGACCAACTGACTCCCTACCAAAGACGATTGCCACTGTTGCAGGTAGGGACTTGGGATCTGGTAAGTCCTCAAGAGGAATGACAGCTCGTGTGACACTATGATTGCTCCCTTTTCTTGCTGTAGCTCCCCAAGCGGCTTCTACATCCTTCAAAGCTGAAGTCAAATCGGGAAATATTTCTGCATTATCAAGAATTCCATGCGCCCGCACTGCAAATATTTGAGCAAACTGATCATTTCTGACATCATTACCAACGATTCGCAATTTTCTAACACCAAAGTTCGCCATGACTCTTACTGCAAACCCAACATTCCCAGGAGTTTCTGGTCCTACTAAAACAATCACAATGTCTGGAAATCCATATTCTGGTTCGTTTTCCATCATAGATCCCCTTTGGTATTCTATCTATGGGCGAGCTGTAGAACATCTCCATCGATTAGGGGATAGTTGAGTCCAACGACTCTGCGCTTTATCTTGTCATTGTCACGGATAATAGCAGCTGATTTGAATCTCTCGACAAACAATTCTTTGTGAACTTTAGATGCAGCGTCTTCAACTACTGAGCCTACTGGAAGCACAATTGGCCTATTCTCTCGTTTCTTTCCGGGGATTTTGGTATAGATTCGAAGGATATCCAGACGATCGTATAATGCCCAGGCCATGCCATCAAGATTCTCATTAGCCTCCGCTGATATGGGAATTATCTCGAATCTATCTCCATATTTCTCCTCTAGTTCTTGGAATCTTTCCTTTGAACCTGTTGTATCTCCTTTTGTTGCAATAACAAGTGCTCGAACATATGCTACGCTTGTGTCCATTGCATCAACAAATTGTTGATGAGTAGCAGGTTTTTGAAATCTAACGATAATGTTGGTGATTTTACGAGCTGTTAGGTAATCGATGACATCATCCCTGGTTCCTTCATAATTCTGGACACCATAAATCTGATGACCACCTAATCCAACACGTTCTATTCTGACGGCGGACTTCTCTCGGTTTAGCCTGATACGAGCCCGATCTAGCTCTCCCGTAATTATGGTCATTTGTTCACTGATATCCTGAGAGAGGTCCACAAGAATAGCAATACAGTCGGTATTACGCACAACAGCGAGGGACTGTCTTCCTATCCCTGAATCATAGCTACCTTCAAAGATACCTGGTATCTCAACTAACTGAATATTGATATCCTCCAATGACATCATTGCAGGAGTTGGAATCGGTGTGGTGAACGGATAATCTGCGACCTCGAATTCGGCATTAGTGATTGCATTGATCAGAGTTGATTTACCACAGTTGGTCACACCAACAAGACATACTTGACCAGCACCTTCTTTTCTTATAACTCCCTCATCAGAACCTCCGCCACCTCGGCGTGCCCGTTCTTGTTCCTTTTGTTTGTCCAGTTGTGCTTTCAGTTGAGCAAGCTTCTTTCGGTAGTCACCCTTCATTCTCTCAGCGCCCTTGTGCCGAGGAATCAAGGACAGGAGCTTCTCTAGTTCAACAATTCTTTGTTCGAGACCTTCGGTATCCTCATATATCTGCCTCTGCTTATCAAATTCGGGAGTAACATTGGTTGGCAAATCAGGACACCTTTACTTTGAGATACGAGTTTCTTCCAAGGATTCCATTATGAAGATTACTTCGTGGGCTAATTTCGTGAATCAAAATGAATGTTTACATCCAGA
>CAYMLT010000360.1:0-3373 GCA_964391265.1 uncultured archaeon | reverse complement strand
CAAGGATGCAGTCTCAATGTAGAAAGCCCAGCCGAAACATTGCTTGTTTCCTATACCCTCCATCTTGATGCAGTTGCAATATGTGAAACATCGGGTGGCAAGGTGGTTGCTATTCCTAGTCCCAGCGCATTTCTCCAATATGAAAAATCCAACAGCTACCAACCAGACCCACAGAGCAACGTGCAAATTACAATCAATCTTGTTGACTGGCTTATGGGCAACGACCCGAGGATTGCTGAAATGCCCGATGAAAACATAATTACGGTTGGAGATGGTCCTGACCTTAGCCCGACTGAAGTTGAAGAGTATCAGATGTTTGTGGGGCTAATTCATGATCATACAACTTACAGCGATGGGCGTGATACAGCAGAAGACATGACATTAGCAGCAATGAATGCTGGCCTTGACTTTATGGTGATGACCGACCATTCATGGGAAACTCCTTCAAATGTTGGAATTCACGGAGCTTTGGCATGCAAAGCACTAACTGAACCTTATGGCGCAGACCTTCTTGTTGTTGTGGGAGCGGAGCTCTCGAATGGTCCACACATAGTTGGTTTTCCACTTACTGAGAATATTTGGTCAGGAGATTTGCAAACAAGGATAGATGGAATTCATGACCAAGGAGGAATAGCTATTTCATGCCACCCAACTCTTGGCCAAGGATATATAGAACCATGGGTGAACTACGATTCATACGGCTATGATGCTTTCGAAGTCATAAATACAAATTTCCTTCATGGTCTTGGAGAAGCAGCATATTACAGATCTTTTGTCGCTGCTAGTGATGGGCATAGTAAGGATTTTGTTGGCAAGACGCTCAACGCGATATTTGTAAAGAATCCATCAGGCACTAATGGGTCATTATCGGACCAAGACATACAGGAGGCAGTTCTAAATAGGCGCCTCGTCGCACTTCAAAAAGACTTGAAGATTGTATTGGGCGAAAAAGTATGGCTAGAACGCTATCTGGAAATTCGCGATGAGGCTGAAACCATACTTAGTGATGCAGCAGATTCTATACAGCAGGCTCAAAACGAAGGGGCAACAGCAGGACTGTCAATGGCATATCTCGCATCTGCATTAGATTCAATGCAGCATATGAATCCTGCCAGAGCGATTGTTTATTCCGAAATAGCAGCATCAGAAAGCATGCTCTCTCTCGACCTTGTTATTGAGTCACTCGGTCTACTTGAACCAAATCATGATGCGACATTATCGCTCACACTAACCAATAATCGAGAAGATAGTGCTAGCTTGAGTGTTACTCCTTTCTTAACAAGTGCAATCACATTCAATAATGCTATGGCTGTTCTAACCGCGCCTGCGGGTGCGTCGGATGTATCCAATTTGCTAGGAGAAACTGGGAAATTCGGGTATACGAGAGTATTCCTGAATATCCAGGAAGTGGGGGTGGTAGACAAACCCAGACCAGTCACCATCATGACGGGCGGACTCATTGCCAACCTCACGGTTTATAGTGAACAAGCAGAAGGTGGAGAAAATCTCGTTCTTGATGTCTTTGCAACTCGTGTGGATTACAAGTACATTGCTACTGCTGAAGTGACGTATGATGATGGAAGTGGAGAAAAAACTGCATCGCTGATCAATATAGGTGACCGTTATAGTGCAAGCCTAGGGCCATTTGCCATTGGGACCAATGTTACATATGTTGTTTCATTCACGGACATATTGGGATATACTTACACGTTTGATGAAGGGTCCTATGCTTTCGCAGGAAGTGAAGTGGCCATTGATATCATGACTCCTGTCATTGTTGTAGGTGCGGTAATAGGAGTAGTGGCAATCGTTATTATCCTCATAAAAATCAAAAAGTAGGATGGTCGGGCTAATAGACTGGAACCACTCATCATCAGATGATAACAGGAATGCTTTAGTGGAGATGTGTTAAAAGGCGTCTGGAAGCTTGTAGCTCTTACAAGACCCTCTATCAGCATTGGAAGGTATGGCACATGACAACCCTTCATGATATCGTAGCACATTTGCAGGCTTTGGCGCCGAGAGATTACTCACTTCCAAGTCAAGAAGGATATGTTGAGGTAGGTCCCAGCATATTATCTGAACAACTTAAGACCACAATCAATAGGGTAGTTGTAACAACTTATCCTTCATCAAAGGTCGTTGCCAAAGCCAGTCAAGAGAAAGCTAACCTCCTAATCTCCTACAGACCTATGTTTACAAAAAGCATACGGCAGATTTCCGGATTAGACCTCGTTAGAATTCGATTGCTAGCTAAGAATTATATCTCAAGCTATATTGTCGGGAGTGCGTGGATTAGTGCCAGAGATGGATTGACCGACGCGTTGGTAGACGCACTAAACCTAAGGCAAACAAGGAATTTCAATATCCAAGGAATACACTCGACTTTGGTGCCTATAGGGAGATTCTGTGAACTCCCGAGCATCATGAACCACTCAGGCTTTGCCAACTATATAGCATCTAAACTTGAGATTCCCTCAGTGACTTTTACAGGCAATCTGGATGATGTTGCATCTCAAGTTCTTGTATGCTCTGGTATTTCACTGACATCTGACATGCTACTTCAATCTCTGAAAGAAAATGTTAAGACGGTGGTCACTGGAGAAATGTTTCCAGATGTAAGGCTCAGAGCACACGAATGGGGCATGAATATCTACGAACTAGGTGCGTTTCATGCTGAGACCCCTGGAATGAAGAGACTGCGTCATCAACTTAGTATAGAGTATCCAGACCTTAAGGTTGAATTCGCAGACACTGAATCTGTCACACAATCATTGAAGCCATATGCCAAAGACATGGCGTGATTTCAGATCGTGCTTTTTGAAGGGCGTCTGATCAGAACAACGTTCCTATCGCGGTCACATCCTACGTGTCTAGCAACAGTCATGCATTTTGTTCTCATTATGTGGATAGTAGGTGCAGTGGGATTGAATTCGGTCATGGATTCATAATTTCCCATACCCTTTGCGATAATTAGCGCTGTAGATTCCAGCCGTTCGATGAACTCCTTTGAGTCACGTTCATGATTCACGCCTATGGCTGGAGCCCCTGTATCAAGTATTCCATCAACATAATCATGAAGTCCTATCTCTTCAGCATCAATCATGGTTGCATCGTTAAGAATGGGTCCACCCTTGACAACTGCAAAGACTTTTGGTCCCAGTTTTCTGATTTCACGGATTAGGACTATGTCAAGGACAACCTCTCCAGCATTGTCCATCAGATAGAGAAGTTCTGTAACACCTTTGCAGAGCTCATAGAATTCATCGATTTGATCAACTGCTATTTCAGCTTCAACTTTATCAAGAGTCTCCTTCAGTTCATCCAGCGTGAATTTACGTCCAGATACATCAAATTCGATAGCGTTAGCAGC
>CAYMLT010000359.1:0-3411 GCA_964391265.1 uncultured archaeon | reverse complement strand
GTTAACTCTTGTTAGATTATAGGAAAATCGAAATTCCTAGACAGATATTTATATCTGTGTTCAGCACTTTTTTATGATTGGAATAAATCTTAGTTTTATCGATTATTAGGTATTCAGCAGCGGGTTTAACGAATATTTACATCTTTTAATCCTTCACAGGAAGATATACCCTATGATATACCCGATGAAAAAAAAATATTATAGATCAATTGGCGGCAACCAGAATAATTTAAACACCACTAATGAAACTGTGGAAATATATGATGATAAAGCAATGTTTAGTGGTCCTTTATCTGATAATATCGGAGTTGGTGATGTATTGCAATATCAGACAGATTCTCAATATTATAGTGCTTTCATTGCAGGCCGTTTGAGTTCTACTTTTTTTACTGTTTATTCCTGTAATAATAATCTGCCGCAGCCGTGCGACGATGGTACAGCAGTTGAAATTTACAGAGTTTATAATTCACTTTCAGATTGGGAATCACAAACTACTTCAAATGTTAACCAAATTATTGATAGTTCTGTGCGTGATAAGGTTTTATTGCCCGGGACTAATTTACTATCACTGAATATTATTGCAATTGTAGCCTGTTATGCTGATTCGCCGGATAATCTGCCTGTAATAATTGATGGTTGGATAACAGGTGTGGATAATTATATTAAAATTTATACACCAGTATCCCCCGACCATGTAGGTCAGAGTCAAAGACATAATGGGGTATGGAATACCAGTAAATAAATATTAGAATATAATGGTGATTGTATTGATATATTAGAATCCAATGTAAGGATTGAAGGATTACAAATTAATCCGGCACCATCAACTGTCGGCACATATAGGGATGGAATAATTATTACTTGGAATAATACAGATGTTCAGGATATAAGAATTTCACAAAATATTATTTCAGCGACAATGCCCGAGGCAAATAATGTTGGAATAACTTATAATGGTAATGATTCGGATTTTATTTTTTCTATCTGGAATAATATTATTTATGGATTTAACAGCACAGATTGTAAAGGGATATATATTGCTACACTGTTTGATGGTGTTTTTTTATACAATAATACAGTATATGATTGTTACAAGGGAATTTACAATAACGGTAGCAGATATCCGGTATTAAAAAATAATCTTGTTTTTGAGTCACAAAATTTTGATTATAGTGGTTCAGTTGATTTCCATGATGATTCATCCAATAATATTGGCGAGGAGGTTGATTTCGGAAATGGGACAGGTTATATTCAAACAACATAAACAGCCAATGAAATCTTTGTAAATTCTGTCAGCAATAATTTTCACATCTTATCTACATCAATAGCGACCGGAGACAAAATGGGTTTTTCCGTTTCATCATCCAATAAATCATCGACGAGTTTGGAAATTACAGGACCTTTCTCTTTACCAAAAGTTTGCTTATGTATGTTCAGAATTTCATTGCGATATGATTCTGTCGCGACTCTAATTATCAATATTTTTTCCTTTTATTTTGTTGCCTAATGCCTGCTGCAATTCTCTCGACTGGATTCCCTCTACACTTTCTTTGCTTCCAATATATATGACAATGGAATCCCTATATGATTTAACTCTTCAAACATGCCCGATATATCATAGTCAAACTCTTGTAACCCTGTTATATTTAGGCCTGAATTACATATTGCCCCAAAGATCTCTGAAAATGGATGCGTATAATCCGTAAATGTTTTCGATTTGTATGTTTTTTTTGTTATATAATACATTCCATCATTTCCTTTCCATTCTTTTTTAAAATATGAATTAGTAATATTTGCAGGTGTTTCATTGTTGTAGTTCTCCTCTCCAGGTGCACTTAACATATTTGTTATCGGATGTTGTTCATTGATTATTACAAATCCATCTTTTTTCAAACATTTTGAAACTTTTTCAAAAAAAACATTTAAATTTTTAAACCAACACAATGCACCAATTGTGATAATGATAAGATCAAATCGATCATAGAATTCGTTTCCAATCTCCAATATGTTCGTAGCGATAAATTGACAATTACTATGAAGAGCCTTAGCTGATTCATTTGCAAACTTTACTTGATTTACCGCAATATCAAATCCAATACCTTCTTTCGCACTACTTTGCATTAACGAAAGTAATTCCCGGCCATTATTTGAGCAAAATTGTCCTATTGTTTTATTGCTTAATTGATATTTCCTTAATACAGCAACCATTTTTTCTTCAAAGAAAGGATATTGCTCAGTTTTGATTCTTTTAACGATATCAATTCCCCATGATTTATCACGATTTTCAAATGCTTCTTCCCAAGCTTCTTTATTTCCAGTAATATAATCCATATTTGGTTCCTTTGATTATTACTTTTCATCGACTAAGGCGTAGGACTAACTCCTTCTTGTATTGATTTCAACTTAAACAGGAATATTTTGAGATGTCAAGAACAATTTCATGATTTAAAGCACGTCAACCGCAACCCTTGATCAATGATTTCATAACTCCACAAGGAGGTGGCTATTCTGGTTGAAATATAACAGGAGTTTTTCCATTTCCGGCACATGGAGGGATGTCAGCTCTGCAAGCCTAATGAGTACAAATATCATGAAATCGTCATTATCGAATTTATATAACCTGGCGCATTCAAGTATATACTGTGATACTATGTGACTCTTAAGCTCCGCCAATTTCTCATTGCAGCCGATCTTGAAGGGAAGGAGATTCAGTATTACCCAGGTTTTTGCTATATCCAGCAGCCAATTACCGGCAAACGCACCATTCCAATCTATAACATAGAAAACATTTTGCTCTACAATTATGTTATTGAAATGAAAATCATTGTGACAAAGGTTGATAGAATTTTGTTTCGATAGGAATCGAAGGATTATTTCCCGCTTTCCTTCCTCAATATTCTTATTAGAGGTGACTCGATTTACAATCACACTAACTTGGCTGCTAAAACATTCGTCATTGACAGAGATAGTATTGATTTTGTTTTGCAGCTCTACAAACCTGCGAATCATAAAATCCAAATCTCCTGCATTTTCCAACAGTTCCTCAGAAAGCGATCTACCCTCAATTTTGTCCATAATGTAGCCATGTCTACCATCGGTAATTCTATGTTCATAGACCACCGGCATTTTAATGCCGAATTTTCTAAGTTGCTGCATTTTCTCGTATTCAATTTTAGCTACTGCGGCAAACTCCGGTTTGTACAGCTTAAGCACTTTCCCGGTATCTATTTCAAATATTTCAGAGGTGAAGCCTTCGGTTATTTTATTCATTCTTCACACTACTCCTTCAGAATGGCCATCTGTTCGGTAATATAATGCAATATAACATTACGCGGGCTACGCCCGCAACCCAAATAATGCTTTATAGTACGCTTTTACTCATGTTAAATTTTTATATTTTTAGAGAACCTG
>CAYMLT010000358.1:0-3456 GCA_964391265.1 uncultured archaeon | reverse complement strand
AGCTCTTGGTTATTCGTATGGACAGAATGTGTTTTCTATATAGGGTAGATTTTCTTCAATACTGTATCTATACCGTTTCAGAATGGTTTTGGTTCTTTCATCGAGCAATTCCACTGAACCACTACCAGCTAGGTCATAGTCCATATTGAATGCATTATAATGAATGAATTCAAACAACTTCAATGCTGGTTCTAATTGATTCATCCAGAGCTCATCAAGATGGTTCTCTTGTTCGTACCCTTCCATGAAATGGGTCAGGAAAACTTCAGCAAATTGATCATTGCTCATTGCCTCTTGTTTCTCCCAAATTGAAAATCCAAGTGCATTGGCTATGTCAAAAATGAAGAACCCATACACACAATCATCAAAGTCTAGGACTGTTATTGATTCTCCCTCCAAGAAGAGATTTGCTTGATGCACATCTTGGTGAATGAGGCCAAATGAATCACGATTTGTTGGGAGATTCTTGAAATGACTAATCAATCCATCAAATCGCTCAAGCACTTTCTTCTGATGAGCTGGAATGAGCGACCTATCCAAGTATTCATCGTCATACCATTGAATTCTTCCATTTGGTGTCGTCGAGGGTTTGTAGTCCTTTGTCAATCTGTGCATCATTCCCACAGCTTTGCCCCATGTCTGGAATAGTGCTGGAGAAAAGTCACTACTCCTTACAATCCGTCCTGGTGCCCACTTGAAACAAACAATGGGAATCTTGCCTTCATCTGTGTTGATGATCTCCATAGCACTTCCTCTATTGGAACGAACAACTTGCTCAACTGGTGCACCATTCTCAGCGAGGTATTCCATCCAATCCATTTCTGCCCGAACTTCGTGTTCTGTTTTATGCCCCGGAGGAGTTACTCTGATTACAATTCTATTAGCGGCATCGTTATGACCATACATCTCATTCTCATACCCTCCTCCAAGTTTCTCTAGTTTGTCTATTTGGAAGTCATATAGCTTCGATGCCTCGTGAAGGGATTTTTGTAGCCAATCCTCAATCATTGTACAGCCAACCCTTCTCAATACTATAACTGATAAATTGCATCTATTGCGTCATCTCTACTCATTCAAGAGATCTCGAATTCGTTTGACTCCATCAATAGCATCAGATCCGTAATCATCTGCACCAAGCTTTTTTGCTAATTCCATATTCAGTGGAGCTCCCCCCACAATGAGCTTTACAGTGTGTCTGAGACCTGCCACCTCTAGAGCTGCATTCACTTTAGCTATCTCCTTTAGTGTCATTGTAAGGAGGCTGCTTAGGGCGACTACTTTGGCTTTGTGTTCTCTAACTGCATCAACAATTGCTTCTTCAGAAACGTCAACCCCTAAATCAATGACCTCAAAACCAGCGGAAACCAAGAGGGTGCCTAGAATGTTCTTGCCAATGTCATGATTATTTTTCATGATAGTCGCAAGCAATATTGGTTGTCTTTCTCCTTTTGTTTCAGCTGCCAAATGTGGCTTGATAATCGCAAATGCTTCCTTCATTGCTTCGCCTGCTAGTACTAATTCTGTAAGAAAAAACTCTCCCTGCTCGTATTTATTGCCAATTTCATTCATTCCCTTGGTTAAGGCTTCCAATATGTCCTGCGGACTTGAACCTCCATCAAGAGCTTGCTGGGTTGCATTTGCGATATTATCAATATCCAAGTCAATAAGCATCTCTGTAAGATCTTCAAGCTGCATACATACTTGCTCCTTTGCGTCTAACTCATGGTGCATAGCATAATACTGCGTATTATTCTTTGTTCATTCACTATTGGAAATATTTTTCAATTTCTCTCTGTCAAGGATGTATTTAAGCCGTTTAGGGCGCCAGTAGATGAACTAGGAATTAATCTCTAGACGTGTGGAATCTCTCTACTCGGTATCACCGAGATATGAGGTCTTTAGGTTTCACGAAGTATTAATCCTGAGGTAGACCAAATGGCATCTCCAACATATGAATATGGACGCCGGCTTCAGATAAAACACTTCTTTGATGATCGTGATACTGGTGCCAAACGAAGAACATGGTTAGAAATACAGCTAAGTGAGCCAAAGAAAAGCTCCGAAGGCTGGGTTAATGATGGAAAAGTACGCGTTTCGATAGGAGAGGACCGCGACATCAAGGGATCGTTTCTACTGAACATTGATGAAGCTAGCAGACTCCTGAAAACCCTTGAGCTCGCAATAGAGGATCACGAGCGAAATAAGGCTGATTTGTGGAGAAGCTAGAAAGCAGCTAGTTTCTTTATTTTTCCGATAACAAATGGATATGGTGCCTTTTTTGCACCATACCTATTCCATTGCCATGACTCATATGCTAATCCCTCAATTGGAATACTGAGTCGATAAGTAGTGGAAACAATAGAGGTACTTCTAAGAGGAGCAAGCAATATCGAAGACCATCTCGATGCTATTCCGGAAATATGGGGCAAAGCGAAGCCAAGGAACCTTCCAGATTTCATTCTTCTAACAAAGAACAAATCAAAATCTGCAATTTCAACTGTGACAATCTATGTCTGGGGACTTGGCAGAATCGGGATTACTGTTATCATACAGTGCATTGAAAAAGAAGAAATGTGTAACATTAGCATTGATGCCAACTCAATGGAACCTACTGCATCTACACAAATCATCGAACTTGCTATTCGTGAAATACTAGAGAAGAGGCTTACGATGAACTAGATTTCCTAGGGTGCACTATGTGTACCTGCGACCAAAAGTAGATTCAATACTGATTTTGCATACTGATACCTATACATTTTGGGGTGAAATGTGGTGGAGAATGCTGTAGGTGGAACCAGTAAAATAATGATCGCGGTGATTATGGTTGTAATAATCAGCGCTGCAGGATTTCTATATATTCTTTCTAATCCAACTATTCTTGGTGATTTAGTCAATCGGAATGATAGGTTTGATGATTCTCCAGTTCAGGGAATTGACTCCCCTCTCAAAATTGTCGGCGATGAAGAGATGATAGATGCTGTAGAGGTATTTGGATTTCAAGGAACAGGCCATCAAGCTGATCCTTATGTAATTGAGAATCTTAGTATTGTTTCAGAGAGTAATTGCATAGATATTCGAAACGTAGAGGCTTCTTTTGTAATTCGAAACTGCTCCCTAGGCATATATTCATGGTATCACTCAGCCATTGGCATATACCTCCGAAACTGTGATGCTGCCAGTATTGTAGATTGTCGAATTGAGGGAGGTCTCTCAGGAATTGAATTCTTCTTAAGCGACGGGTGCAATGTATCTCATTGTTTGGTTAGAAATACCATTTTCGGAATAAATGCCACCGAATCTCAAGCTTCTTGGATAACAGCTAATACTGTGCTAGACACTCCCTGGGGCATCAATATTGGTGTTAGCAATTCTTCTGAAATTTCTGGAAATTATCTACACAATAATTCATTTGGCGTTCGTTCCTACGCTTCATATCATGGTGTCATGGATAATAAC
>CAYMLT010000357.1:0-3468 GCA_964391265.1 uncultured archaeon | reverse complement strand
TATCAAAATATTGCAATTAGAAGCTTTTATCTTCGGAATGACGTTCCTACTAATAGTACTCGCCTTCTTTGCATTGATGTTCATAGCAAGTGGCATCAAGATTCTCAAGGAATGGGAGCGAGTGGCCATTCTCAGGCTTGGCAAGTTTAAGCATATTCGTGGGCCGGGCATAATATGGGTCACACCTATGCTAGACAAGGTTGCCATGAGAGTTTCCCTCAGGCTATTGACTTATGCATTCAAGACAGAGAGGTCATTGACCAAGGATAACGTTCCAGTTGTCGTAGACGCTGTAATGTATTTCCGAGTTATTGATGTCGAGAAAGCTATTCTTAGTGTTGAGAGATATACGGTTGCAGTAGAGCTTGCAGCTCAGACCACTCTGCGAGAAACCACCGGGAAGGTGACTTTGGATCAACTTCTCTCAGACAGAGACAGCATTGCTGCACATTTGCAGGAACTGATTGATGAAAAGACCGAACATTGGGGTGTAAAGGTCACTGCAGTCGAGATTCGAGATGTCGTGATTCCAACACAGCTTCAGGATGCTATGAGCCGTGAGGCGCAGGCGGAAAGGGAGAGACGTGCAAGAGTCACACTCGCAACAGCCGAGCTAGAAGCATCTGAGGCTATGCTGAAGGCGGCTCAGACCTATGAAAAATCTCCATCAGGTATGACCTTGCGTACGTGGAACATCATGCAAGAGATTAGCAAGAATGCCAATCTGATAATAATGGTACCCACGAACATTCCAGCGGTGGGAAGTACAGCAGGGATTGCAGCTGCAATGTCTGCGGGTACCAGCGGCGTGAAACTTCCCAAGAACAAGGGAACTGATAGCGATTAGTCCTGAGGCTATTCGAAGTAAAAAGGAGTTGAGAAAATGGACGCCTGGATAAAAATCCTCGTCGTCATGATCCTCATGTCAGCGATGAGCATGGTCCTAGGAATGCTGTTATTCGATCCATTCGTAGGACTCATTCTTGTCGCTGTTATACTCACCTTGATGGTTCTGACAGTGGAACCGGCTACAGGCAAGGCAATGGCTACTGTAACAGTTCCTATCATAATCGTTCTATTCGTAATCCAAGTGATATTCTTCGGTGCTGATTTGATATTTAGCCCGTGGATGCTCTTCATAATAGGTGCAATTCTCTACATGATGTTTACATTTTTCACAGGAGGAGGAGGAATCCTTGAAGGAGGTTTCATTGATGCAAAACTGTCGCTAAAACTCTTCCCAATCTACGGTGTAGCGATTTTCATCTCATACTGGATTGATCCAACAGGACACACTACCGTTTACGTTATGGTCGGAACTATAGCTTGCTTAATGGCTATTTATGTCGTCTTCCTCAGAGGTTACGATCACTGGCCTCAATACGAGTATGGGAAGATGCATAATATTGTCGCCATAAGTGACATAAACCCAAAGGGCAAGGTGAAGTCGGGGGCTGAGATTTGGTGGGCCAAGACAACAGGACCGCCGATTTCAAGTGGCGAAAGAGTACATGTGCTAGGAATCGTTGGCATGACAATGATAGTTGCCAAAGAAGATATCAACGGTTCCTCATTTGAGCAGACATAGTAACATTGAAGGAAAAGGGTTGGATCTCCAACCCATCCTACTTTTTCTTTTTCAGCATATCAATAAGAATCCAAATTACAGACAGTCCAATTAGGAAGCCTATGAAAGTAGTTGCACCCCACTCTATCTGAAAGATTTCTGGGAGATATACATAGTCACGTGGGTACACGGGGAACATTATGTAGGCAATCATATTCCATGCGAAGTGAAAGCCAATTGGCACCCAGAGTTTGTTTCCAGACATGAAATATGACAAGGACAGAATTATTCCTCCAAGGGTAAGATTGATTGTGAATAGCAGGACAAGATGAAGAGGCACACTACCGAGAGGCGCCCACCAACCAAAGTGGGAGAGCCCAAATATGAGCGAGCCAATAATAATTCCTTTGCCTTTTCCCCAAAGGCTAGCCATTCTTGGAATCATATACCCACGGAAAGCAAGTTCCTCGAAGAAGGCAGTTGGTACTGTAATGATGATTTCAGATACTAGAAGGTCAGTGGTGATTTGAGAGAAGGGTCGAAGGTCACCACCAAAGAAACCTGCAATAAGAACTATAATACCAGCCCCAATAGCTCCACCGATTAATCCTATTGAAATATGAGGAAAGAGCTGCTTATCCTCAATATCAGCACCCAATTCACTAATTGAAGAGCCTCCTTCCAATTTGATAAAGGCATAAACAAGGAAATAATACAGAACAAAGTTAAGAAAGAATAACGCAGTTCCCACAAGACCCTCCATCTCTGTTCCAACAAAGGGGGAAATCAATATTGTTGGCATCATTACTAGTAGAAACATGAGTCCAGTGAACGCAATCACTGAAAGCACTGCCGTATCATCCGGTTTGTTCATCATTGATACCGAAACTAGCGATAACATTACCCGTTAAAATCTTGTCCGAAACATAGACACCCGAAGCGGTTATCAACGATACATACTATTTGCATGAGTAAGCCCAAAGGAGTTCCAAGAGTGTCGCGATTCACATGGTATGCTATGTACAGAAAGCAATACATAGAGCCAACTCATTTAAGTACTGGATACAAATCGAGCAATAATCCTAAGTCTTTTTTGACAAAGACGTTGGATTCCTTCAGGAGTCAAGACTGCGAAGCGGAGTGACAATCATTGTCCGAAACACGACGAATGTTGCTAGACTTCCAAACTGAGGAAGTAGGTAAACTCGCAAGAGCAAACAAGAAAATCAGAAACGGTCTTGTTAATGCAATACAAGATACATCGGACATCGTAAGACAACGTGCATTAATAGCCACGATGGACCTCGCAGATCCAACAATAGTCACTGATGTTGTTCGGGCATTGAAGGATGATGAAGAAGAGGTCCGCATTACTGCTGCAGAAGTTCTAGCTTGGTATCAGCAGCCGAGTACAATTCCTAATTTTCTGGAAGGACTAAAAGATTCGAATACATGGGTTAGGTCACACTGCGCAAGCGGTTTGTCCAAACTGGTTGGAGGGCCCATATGGGCTCGTTTGTCGGAAGACAAAGTTGACCAGATTATTGCAGACTTCCCAGATATGGATGAAGAACAAGTCAGGAATTTTCTCGTGGGTATTAAGGTGAGAGCAGATCAGATTGATAGATTCCTAAGATGGCGCAAAATGAACTTCGAGGTTGATATCGATACATCTATGATAGAGGAGATGGAATCAGGTCCAATTATGATGGAAGGGGCTGAATTTGGCGCAGCGGTCCTTGCTAAGCCAACAGGTATTTCCCCTGAAGTTGAAGAAATCCTTGCAGATTTACCTGATGACCTTAGAGATACTCTTCCTGAAGAAGATCTCAGGCGATTGACTCCTGCAACCGCGAGGGAATTGGTAAATACACTTCTATCATCTCTTGGCAAACCAGAAG
>CAYMLT010000356.1:0-3485 GCA_964391265.1 uncultured archaeon | reverse complement strand
TATCAAGTGGGAGATGAACATTCATAAAAGGCATCTCTAGAAGTCTAGCGGCTGAGATTGACCGATCGTAATTACTAACATGCGTCGATAGCTTAACTGCATCAAGGCGAGGCTGAATTGCTCTTTCAGCAAGGTGGGGTGGAATTCCTGCATCAATCATTTGTTGGATCTGTAGCTTAACAACTTCTTCAAAATGTATTCTACTCGTCCCACCAGGTGGATGATGCGCGATAACCAAGTCATAGCCCAATTCTTTTGCTAAGAGTATCTCGGCAGTGTCCATATCAATGCCAATCAGAATTTTCTTGATATTCTCTCCAGAAACATGAATCCCAGTGTCTCCGGGTATCTCATTTAGACCAGCCATTGATAATGCAATCTGCATGATTTCCTCTGTATTCATCCCAATTCGATTTTGAATGGTTGCAAATTGAATAAAGACCATTCGGTCTATGGGAACCCTAATTAGGAAGAAATGCAAAAACGAAACTACAACGAGTTCATTACAGACTCATTCGGGTTATTCTTGGATGCGTTGAGTTACAAATCGAATATGCAAGGAGTCCTTGGTGTGGCAGATAAAATCTATGTCATAAGCTGTAGTCAAGACTTAGCTTCAATGGGTATGGACAGAACACGTACGGCCATTGAGGGTCTTGAGAAATCAGAAGTATCTATGAATTGGAACAAGGTTCAGTTCATCCCAATCGTAGCTACAGAAAAGATCGCGTTCCAAGTAGGTGAATCAGCAATTGTTAGCATTGAGCCTGTCTCCGTGCCAGCATTCGCAGGAGTCTTTAGCTCATTTTACGGTGCAAATGGAATGGGTTTTGTTTCATGTATCGGCGCTTTGGAGTTCAAGCCTTTTAGTGCCAATCGTATTGCAGATAAGGCAATGTTTCATTCACATTTAAAAGCTCCAGTTCTACCGGGAGACCTTCTCGGTCAAGTAGTCATAGTTCCAGGCGATAAGAAATAGGATTCAACTGATTAGAAATAGATAGAGGATGGGTGGCGCCTTGCCACCCTTACTTTTACATGCTAATTATTTTGTCGTATTGTTCCATCATGAGGTCGATAACATCAGGATATTCAACGATCTTTGCATCGCCAATCATCCGGTCCTTGATGCCTCGTTCTTCAATGTGCGCCTTCATGGCGAATATTGGAACTTTCAAATCAATCAATTCTTGGGCATGTGGACAACCCTTGTCAGTCAAGAAGACACCATCTTGAACCAGCAGCACTCCAACGTCATTTCCCTGAGTTTGGATTGCAGAGATGACCTCATTGAGGCTAGTACAGTCGCTTGAGAGCCATATTAAAAGCTTCATTCTTCTATTCATCCTCCTAGAATGTAACTACAATATCATTCTCAATGAAGGCTTTTCCAACTGCATCTTCATCGAATATTTCAGCTTCCTCAATGAGTTCGTTAGGGTTGATGTTGCGTTCCTCAAGGGATTTCTTGCTGACGCCAATTCGACCGTCGAAGCTCTTGTATGTTGCTTTGAACATCCTAATTGGCATATCATCAATATTCTTCAACACTGCGTAAACGCCATCACCCATGAATAACATGAGGGGCTCGTGGTCCATACCAAACATACCTACAGAAGCTCTCCAACCTTCAAAATTGAAGATCTTGCCAAAGGGGCGACTCCTGATTAGAATTAATACCGGTCTTTCTATGAATTCCATTTTTCATGCCTCCTAAACCGAAAGGGTGACAAATCTGTCAACTTCTCCAATTATCTCTGCAAGTTCAGTAAGTCCTGAAACTTCGATACCGGGTTCATAATCAGAACCCCGCTGGTCGAATCCTCTAGCAGAAGTGCAGAGCCCACAGGCTTGAAATACTACGCCCTTATCTGCGAGTTCTTGGAATTTCTTGTTCATTGGAATATCGGGATCGGGGTCTTGATTCAGTTTGGCATTGTTAACACCATCAACAAAGAGGAAGACCTTCACACCGTATCCTTTGTCTAATGCTGCGGTGACCAGGTCATAGAACGTATGACTATTCTGAAAGGTGTACGGACCTGTCATCAGCAGAACTCCTAAGTGCTTTTTGTCCACGTTTAATCATCTCCGAAGGACTCTGCCCACCTCTTTCTTATGATTTAAAACTGTAGCTTTAGCGTCTTTTCTGTTTCGGTCACATATGTGGGTGCAGATGTTCATGAGTAATACCTTGGCAAGATTGAAAAGCCCTACTCATCCCTAAGAAGCAAAAAAATAAGGCTGGTGCTAGACGAGAATTGGCAGATATCATTATAAAATTGATTTTGAAAGATGGAAAACAATCAGAAATCGAGTTCGATGAAGATGAAGAATCACTAGATTTGGCAAGAAAGAAGATTGTTGAGATCGACTTAAGCCAACTTGAGGGATCTAGGAATTTAGTAAGTCTGGATCTAGGTTCAAATAGAATCGAGAACATCGATCTTTCGCCTCTCATTACCTGTCCAAATCTATCATCATTAAGCCTTTTCAAGAACACATTACCCGATATTGATATCGCGCCACTTGCAAAATGCAAGAATCTCACAGAGCTGAATCTTGGCTCAACTGGCATCAATGAAATTTCACTTGCACCACTTAGGGATACCAAATTGACACGTTTGCGTCTCTTTACCAATCAGATATCCGATATAGACCTAAAACCAATTACTGGAATGAAGACACTGGAAATCATCGAGCTAGAAAATAACAACCTATCAAAAATAGATTTGAGTCCCTTAAGTGGATGCAGCCAACTTTCGCAGCTAAATCTGATGTACAATGAATTGTCCTCGATTGACCTTTCCCCCCTGAGTGATTGTACGAAGATGAAATTTCTCTATCTTCACCACAACGTTCTTCGGGATATTGATCTTACTCCTCTGAGTAAATGGGCAGACCTGCGAATTCTAAGATTGGGGGGTAACGAAATTGAGATTATTGATTTGAGTCCACTGCAAGTTGCAACTGGTTTGAGACGCATAGGTCTTGCAATGAATCGAATAGAGAACATTGACCTAGACCCATTAGCAGGATGCGTAGAACTACGAGCTCTAGATATTGCGGGTAATAGAATTCAGAAGCTAGATCTTGGACCTTTGAGGAATTGCACAGCTATTGAGGAATTATATCTATACAGTAAACATCCTGAGGAAAATAATTTCGAGGAGCTTGAAATAGACGCCCTTTTCGAATGTGCAGATCTTGAAGATTTGGGAGTACAAAGCGGTACAACGTTACTTGCATCTGCAAATCTGAAGAAAAGAAAAAACATCCCATCTGCTCTTGATGAACTCATTGATGATGACCGAATCACTTGGGTTAGGTAGATATCATTCTAATTATATGCACGTTATTTTAAGCAAATAACGGGTATATGAATGTGTACGCCTGACAGCATTTATTGGATGTTAGACATTGGATAAGCGGAAAAAGGATATTGAGCGAATGATTAAGATATACACGGACTATCTCAATGGGCC
>CAYMLT010000355.1:0-3491 GCA_964391265.1 uncultured archaeon | reverse complement strand
GGCCCATCTCGACACAGGGAAGCATCTCGCTCACGGTCGACCTCCGGCGGTTTCGCCTCTCACTTGGAGACCTTTCGGGCGCGCAGCTCCTCGGCTCGCTCCTTGATGTCGGCCAGGTCCCGCACCATCTCACTCCAACCGTACCAGAACGCGTAGTCGGGGTTCGAGTGGAAGACCCCCTGGAAGGCCCGCATCCGGTGCTCGAGGTGCATCTCGAAGAGGCGCTGCTCGATGGCGGTGGGGGCGTCCTGGAAGGTCAGCAGGTCGGGGAACGGGTGGGCGTAGCTCTCGGGCTTCTTCAGCGTGCCATCGGCATACAGGCCGGCCACCACACGGATCGCCTCGGCCAGCAGGTGATCGGCCTGGCGGATCATGTCGTCGCCGCGGGCGAGCTGGGTCTTGGCGAAGTCGTCGGAGTGGCACTGGCGGCAGGCCTTGCGGAGCTTCTCGCGCTCCTGGTCGAACGAGGCCTGGTCCAGCCGGGCCACCTGGGCCGCCTTCACCACCTCGAGGCGTGGGGTGGGGTTGCCGTCCAGGTCGAGCACGCCGAGGGCCTGCAGGATGGTGACCTGGTCGGCCTTCCACTGCTCGTCCTCGGGCAGCGGCAGCCGGACCGCCAGGAAGCCCCAGGCGGTCCGGACCTCGTGATCGCCCGCCTGCATGTGGCAGCTCTGGCAGGTCGGGGCGGTGGCGAACTCGGGCAAGATGCCGCTCCGCTTGAGGCCGTGGCGGACGCCGTGCTTGGACGCGGAGTACATCTCCCACTGCGGGTGGTCGAAGCCCATGTGGCAGGTCTGGCAGGCCTCGGGCTGCTGGGCCTCCCTCTTGGCGAAGGTGTGGCGGGTGTGGCAGGCATCGCACGAGGCCACGCCGAAGCCACCTGCTTCTTCCTTCAGCTTCCTGAGATCGGCCTCGCTCTTCAGCCCGATCTTGTGGCAGCCGCCGCACCCCTTCATCCCCTCGACCATGGCCATCGGCAGCGCGTGGGTGGTGGGCATGGCACTAAGCGCGGCCCAGGCGAAGGCGTGCTTGCCCTTCTTGAACTGGGCGAGCTGGTCTTCGTGGCACTGGCCGCACACGTCGGGCGTCGGCAGGCTGACCTTGTCGACGTTGGCGGCCGAGTCGTGGTCCTCGCCGTGGCACACCCAGCACCCGACGTCGTTCTCGGCGTGCTTGCTCTGCTGCCAGTCGGCCACGATCCCGGGCGTGACCAGCTTGTGGCAATGGACGCACTCCTGGGCTTCCCCGCGGCCCGCCAACGCCATCACCAGAATCACCGCCGCAGCCGCGATGTGCCTCAGCATGGTTCCCTCCAGCCGGGGAAGCCCGGGCCCTGGGTCGACGACGGCCCGCACCGGCACCGTGCCGGTAAAGCCCAGCGTGTCCCACTACCGAGTCAAGCGAGGGGGGTGCTCTAGTCTAGGGCTTGCGCGAGCGCGCGGCCTTGCGTGGAGTCGGCACTCGCCGCATGACGGACGTCGCCTTCATCACGGCCTTGAGCGCTTCATTCACCGCGGCGGCAGTGGGGAATGCCTCTGCAACCGCAGGCTCGAGCGGCACGAGGGTCGTCCGTTTGAGGCGGCCGGCATACTTCCCGCGAACGCCCTTGCCGAGCGCGCCCAGGTCGTACTCCGGCCTCAGTCCGTCGCTATCGCTTCGGCTTGCCTTCTTCATACTGTCGACGCTCTGCCCGCGTGGCGCGCCTGGCCGAGATCAGCCGGACAACGTCTCCACGATCGGTGTGAGCTACCACAAGGATACGCCCAGACGCATCGTGACCGAAGGTGAGGGCCCGCGATTCATCGATCGAGTGATCGGGGTCTCCGAAGGTCAGCGAGAGCGGGCTTTCCAAGACCGAGACGGCCTCATCAAACGACACGCCATGCCTGGCCTTGTTCTCCGCGGCCTTGTCGTCGTCCCATTCGACGAACACGAGAACCCGATTCTAGCCGGTCGGCCACCGAGCGCGGCCACCGACGATTGCCCGGAAGCACATCTGGCGCCACTTGCTCCACATTGCGACCTCGCCCGCCCCCTTCGGGGGCTGAGTCGGCCCTCTCGCCCTATCTCACGGCAGACACGAAGTCCACGACGGCCTGCTCCGAGGCGGCCCGATCATCCGCCAGGACCGTGGCGCGGAGCTTCAGCCACCAGCCATCCTGCTCCTCCAGTCCGATGAAGGTGGCGAAGTCCCCGTCCCCAAGCTGCGGGGACGTGGACGTTCCCCTGCAGGCCAACCCCACCATCGTCGGTCGGCCCGCAGCCCAGGGTTCGCAGGTGAGGTTGGCGTAGTTCCCCGCGGCGGCCTTGCGGACCTCGAGCAGGTGTCCGTCCGCAGTCGACCCGGGCTCCGAGTCGTCCGCCCAGTACGCGAGGGAGACCTCCTCGCCCTCCTGGTCGAGTGGGCGGGGCCCGGAGCAGCGCATGCCCTCCGGGGGCCCCCGGGAACACCTGGCCCGCCTCGGTCGGCCTCGGCCTCGGGCAGGGCGCAACAGAGACTGACGAGCCGCTCACGACGGCCAGCCACATCTGGGGTCTTCCCCAGCTCCCCTTGGCGGCTACCCCTTCCTGCCCACCGCCCACCGGAGGCTGGCGCCATCTGAGGAGGCGGGCTTCGACACTACACAGAGTCTGCCACAGCCAGGAGTCTGCTGTGGCAGCCGGAGACCCGCTGTCTCCAGCCAGGCCCAAGCCGTCTGACGAGCGCACGAGCGCCACGAGTCGCAGCGCGCGAGTGCGGGTGAAGCCGCCCCAAGTAACCATGAAGATCGGTGACCATATGCCCGATCTTCATGGCACGAGTCGGCCATGATCCAGCGGCCCGCCCCCGGACCGGACAGGCGAGACCCCCATCTCCAGCCAGGGCTCCATACGCAGTTGGCCGAACGCTTACGCTCATCTCGCTCGCGCCGTGGCGCCACACCCACCGGTGACCGCGGAACGCCCGCTCCCTGTTACTGTAGGCGCCGCGCACTCCCCCCGAGTCGCGCCTCGCCCCCCAGAACCGCACTCGCCCTCACGTAGTCAAGGACCGGGCGTACGTTCGCCTGATCGAAGCGGTCCAGAAGCGCCTCCAATCCATCTTTGCGTGCCAGGTCCACCTCCGGCGCAGTGATCGGGACGAGATTCAGTATGTCCTGAGCTCTGGTACAGCGGCGAATGCGTCTCACATCAACACCTTCCGGCACGGCGAACAACACAGATGACATCTGTGTGTTCACCGCCAGAGGTTCCCGAAAGTCCAACGTATGGCCAACACCGATGAGGAGTTGTGAGTCCAGGACGTAGTTCGCGATCATCTGCAGTATGGCCGAGGGAGCATCCTCCCTGCCGTCGGGGCCTCCACCGATCGGAGCTTCGCAGAAGGCCATCAACTCGACCCGCGGCGGCCACACTCGCCGTGGCGCGCCCTTACGCGGCATTGCGTACTCTGACATCCCGGCGGTGATGTAGACGGTCTGGTCGTGTGCTCCCGAGATCAGGCCCCTCCA
>CAYMLT010000354.1:0-3543 GCA_964391265.1 uncultured archaeon | reverse complement strand
GGATGTCATCGTACTCGCGCGAGAATTAACCTTGAAGCAAATTCACGAAATCGTTCAGCTGAAAGAATACAACGAAAAAATTATCAACGGTATTCGCGACGGCCTTGTTGTGATAAACGAAGATTTCACGATCGAGAAAACCAACCAATCGTTTCTGGAATTGTTCGTATTCATCCATCCAAATAGTTGCATCACTCTCCGATAGAAAACTGAATGTAAAAGTAACGCTGCCTTTTTTCTTCTTTGGGCCTTCACTTCTTTCGCGGATTAGATTCGAAATCACTTGAAGGTGCGCTGATGATGACTCAAGGAATGCTTTCCTTTTCTGGCCCCCTCTATCGTTCTTCGAGTCAATAACGATTTTCTCAGAGAAATCAGGATTGATGCTGTAATATTTGATGGATCTATGATATTTCTCATCTCCAACTCTCACTCTCAGAACCTTTTCATCAACAAATCGTGAAAGGTGATGCGAAATAGTGCTCCTACCAACTTTTGTAATTTCCATAAGATGTTGCGCAGTTGCCTCTTTTTCGAGCAGTATCTCAACGTAGATACGTGCTCTAACTGGATCGGATAGGAGTTCAGGGAGAGTCATCAGATATGCCTCAGATATTGCTATAGGAAGAGACCTTTTAAGTTCGACGCCATCGGTTTATTTCGATAGCATCGAAAAAGTTTCAACCGATAGGATTGAATGCTGTGACAGAATCAAAGGTATTAGAATTGGAAAAATTGGTTGATGAAATGGTGAAAGAGGACAAATTCTCAGGATCTGTCCTAGTTGCCAAAGAGAACGAAGTTATCTTCGAGAAAGCATATGGATTGGCATGTAAGAGATTCAATGTGCCAAATACAATGAATACAATATTCAATGTAGGCTCACTGAACAAGCTCATTACGAAGATAGCAATCCTGCAGCTTAAACAGAAGGGTCTCTTAGAGTTAGACGATTTTGTTGGCAAGCACTTGCCCGATTTCAAAGAAGAGATTGCATCAAAGGTAAGAATCAGTCATCTCATTTCATTCACCTCTGGTATGGGCGATTATTTCAACGAGAAATTCAAGAAATCCATAGGTCAACTAAGAAAGCTAGACGATTTTGTGAAGTTGTTCATCGAGGACCCTTTACAATTTAAGCCCGGAGAAGGAAATGCATACAGCAATGCAGGGTATGTTGTGCTTGGCAAGATCATAGAATCAGTGTCAGGACAGGATTACTATGACTATGTGCGAGAGAATATCTACACACCAGCAGGAATGAGCAACTCTGACCACTACGAACTGGATATGCCTATTCCAAATCTGGCTACTGGATATACAAGGGAGATGCCGGACGGTACAAAGCATTCTACGGAAAGAAGAAACAACTACTTCAGGATTGGTACAAGAGGAAGCTCAGCTGGTGGAGGACATTCCACAGCTCACGATTGGTTCAGATTCGACCAGGCACTTGCCCAAGAGAAGCTATTGGACGGTATGCATTCACGGATGGCACTTCTCCCCTTGGATGTAGACCCAAATAAAACTCCGAAAGCTATAGGACTTGCAGGTGGAGCACCAGGATTGACTGCACTCTATCTCAAATTCTTCGAAGTAGGATTCACCGTCATTGTGCTGTCAAACTATGACCCAGACGATATCGAACCGCTGGCAGTTTCCATCCGAGAGATCCTAGTTGGAAAGCCGGAAACGGGCACCATTCGCGAAGATGATGGAAAAGACAAAAAAGGTTAAAGTGGCACATAGACGCAAAGGTTATTTTTCATTATTATCTACTTTCCCCGACATCATAAATGACATACCGCATAAGATAATCTTCAAAGACCTCTAATGTACTGGTTGCATCTTCTACAATTTTGAAAGAAAAACCCAGTTCCTTCAATTCGGGATTTTCTGTAATTTCTGGAATAAGCTTGTCAGAAACAGCTCTTCTGGAAATTCCAAGAGCACCCAAAATTCTGGAGCCATAAAATGTCAGCCACAGTCTGGAGATATCGTTGTCATATTTTCCTTTTCTGTAAACTGGAATTTCAGTGATTTCCGTGTTCCTAAGTTCAACAATGCGTGGAATCAAGTCAGCAATGCCCATCTTGGTGATATGGGCCACATCAATCGAAAGAGTATAACATCCAGCAGTTATCTTTTCCCGAGCATTTTCTAAGATACCGGATTTAATTGCCCGAATCTCAGAAGCATATGATTTTGCTATAGGTGTCTTGGAGAGAATCTTGATAAGATCAATGTTCAAACACGCGAATTGGCCCATTTTCAATTGGGAGAGAATATTGCTTTGCAAATCATAGAATTTGAACCTATCATTATTAGACGTGGAAGAATTCTCTATACAATAAGCATAACTCTGAGTTAGCAAATCAATGAGCCATTGACGATTTCCTGATTTTAGGATACTAGCAACATTTCGTGTTCTTGTCTTCTTTCGCCAAGATCCCTTTCCTAAATTCCTCGTGAATATACTTGGGTAATATAGAACCGTTGGTGTCGATGTTGCAGATAACTGAATTCTTTCGCAAATTAGTAGAGGAGTCATATCGAATTCTAAATCAAGATTGTTTTTCATAGATAGACGTCTTATGGTGCTGGAGAGCAATGGCAGTAAATCTATCTCCTTGATATTATTATTGTCAAGTATAAGAGAGTACAAATTAGGTAGTTCAACTAGAGGAGTGACATCAATATCCTGCAATGCATTGTGAGATAGATCGATATCTTTCAATTGCTCATTCCTTGTCAAATCTGAGAAGGAAATTTGTTCCAAGCGGTTGTGGCTCAGATCCAGTCGGTCGATTTTCGATTCTGAAAGAGAGTCAAGTGACCTGATTGATTTTATTCGGTTGTTTCTAAGATACAAAATATCGAGGGCTTGGTTGCATCTCAGAGGCGCAAGGTTCAGACTGCGAAGTTTGTTCTCGTTGAGATATATCCGTTCTAGTGCTTTCCATGATGCAAGCGGTTTGAGATCAATGCTTGAAATTCTGTTTTGGCTTAAGTCAAGATATAACGCATGTTCAAATTGATTCAGAGGGGACAGATCCACTTTTTTGAGTTTGTTTCCACATAAACTCAAATTGAATATCAGCTTTGAGTCCCTCAAAGGAGTCAAATCAATGGTTTCAAGATTGCTATTGTAATGGATCTCTACACTCCGAAGAATCTCTTTCGGCACAGGTTCCAAGTCTATATGATTAATGCCACATTGACTGATTTTAATCGAACGAATATGCTTTGCATTCCTCAGAGGAGATAGGTCGACGGATTCAATTCCAAGTCTGCCAAGGTCTAATTCCCTTAGGTTCTTCATTGATGGAAGTAAAAGATTCTTGAGTGTGAGAATATCATAAATTCTAAGCCTATGATACTTGTTCAGATTTGAAAGTGGGGCTAAATCTAGACTAACGATCTTTGTGGATGCAAGTGACACCTCGGTGAGTTCTTTGCATGTGGATAGTGGAGATAGATCAATATCCGTTATTTCATTCTTTTCTAAATCCAGATACTCTAGTTTCCGACAATTTGACAAGG
>CAYMLT010000353.1:0-3560 GCA_964391265.1 uncultured archaeon | reverse complement strand
ACGTTACTCCAAAGAAAAATGCTTCTAATTGCAATATTATACTAGCTCCTGAAAACCTATACTTGATAGGTCGAACGGTGAGGAATCCCCCGTTCCATATTTGAATAGGCGCGAACGCATATGAAGCTTCGTTCTAATGCCATTGACTAAGTATGGCATTCCCGGGCTTGGTGCTAGTTTTCAGCAAAGCTTTCAGGTGGTAATTCTTGAATTATGTGAGTTTCCTCTCTAATTAAAGGCAGTTTAAATTCCGTGGATGCCAATGCTATCTCAAGGGCAAATAGAACAACTGCAAGACCTGTAGCCATTATCAAACGTTCAATGGGATATAGGAACAAAACTATATTCATGAAGATGAACTCCAAATCTGCTGCATTCCAGCCCAACGCAAAATGAAAATACGAAACGCCAAGAGCTGAGCCGATGGCATGGTCTGCCATGACCGAAACGAAGCTTAGTATCCAGATTGATATGAAGAGAAGAACGTAGTCTGAAGGTGCATTTTTTGATTCAATATCAAATGCATCTCGAAGTTTTGGTACTAGCATCAAGAACGCCAGGATGGCTGCAACAATGCTTAGCCAAAGAAACGAGATTGTATCTTGACCGATGGGTCCCAAGAAAAACAGCAATAATGAGTACGCGATAATCACAGGCACAGTAATCGCCTTTTTGGATCGAATAGCGCCCGCAGAAAACGCACCAACAGTTGGAGGAATAACTGTAAAGAATCCCAGAATCGGTACCGTCGGATTTGCCCACAATCCCACAACGGATCCAATGAGAACCGAAATAGTTCCATAGATAGGTCCGAGAAGGAAACCAACTAACGGTCCTGAGATCATCCCTAGAGATAATGCTCCTCCACCAATTCCCGGAAAAGCTGGAATGATACTAAGTATTGTATGGATTGCAGCAAAAATCCCTGTTAGAACCCAGGGATATGCTTTCGAATTCGGAAGTCCAGAAATAATAGTTTCCTCCTGATGAAGTGTAATTTAGTAAACTACATAGGTAGCTTTGTACACTACATTACTAGGTAAAACGAGTATTTGAAGATGTTGGAGGAACTAACATGATCTCTGAAAACCAGCTTTGGCCCTATCTAGTGTTCCTGCCATTGAATCTTGAGGAAAAACAAAAATTCATTAAATCGGTCCTAGCCTCAAGAGTTGCATCTTCTGTATTGTCAAGCTTTGATGATAGCGGAAGAGCCTTCCAGAAGGATCTTATTCAGAATCTGGCTCACTCAAACAAAAGCATCTTGGGTTATATCGGATATTTGCAGGAATATGGTTTGATAACCAGTGCTTCCGAAATCCGAGGAGGTAAGCGCGTCGTTTACCACGAACTAACAAAGACCGGATGGGGAGTGGCAAGGATGTTTTTTGAAGGGCTGCCTTCTGATATCGGGGAACTTACCTTGTTTCTGCTTGAAGATTATCTCACTCATATAGTATCTCTGTTCCGCGAACAGAATCTTGCAGGTTCGACCCTGTTTGAGATATTTTCAAAATCCCGTGCGAGGTCTCTTCTAGGAGGGTCTCAGGATTATGAAAATCCCGACTGCTTACTATTCGGTGCATCATCTTTCTATACAGTCGTAAAGTGTGATGGTATTCCTGAAATTAATGAAATCGCACAATGTGACACTCCTGTTAGATTTCCCGGAGGGCCCACCATAGAATTAGCGACCAGTCTAGCAAGTATGGACGCCAAAGTTACTTTTGTATCTTCAGTTGGAAATGACCAAGATGGATGGAACCTTATTTCCGATTTGATTCAGAGAAATGTCGACGTCAGCGGCATTTCCATAGAGAATGACAAACATACCAATGAAACCGTTTTACTTGGTAATGACGAAGGATTTCGTTCGATGATCGGTGTGGATTCTGATGCCGCCCTCTCAATAACATCACCTTCTCAAGTACCTTGGGCGAAATTGGAAAGAGCAAGAGTTGTGTACATCGGTGAGGTTTTCATAGAGGTTGCGTCCACTATTGCCGCATTTGCAAAAAGCAGTAATATTCCCGTGGTATACCAATGTTCAGTACCATTTCTTGAAATGGGTATGGCACACTTAGAGCCGGTTCTAAAGAATGTCGACATTCTTCTTCTCTCACTTCAGGCATGGTCGTATCTCAAGAAAACGATGAAGAAGAACATGATTTCCACCTTGCAGAAATTCACTAACGCAATGATTGTGGTACGTCAATCGATTCATGAATATGCGATTCTCACACATTCTTCCCCTTCAATAACAAGAGAAAGCGGTATCAATACTCAAGAGATACCTTCGCGGTTTACTGCAAGTCTTCTGACAGCAATAGTCGATGGACTCTCTTTTGAAAACTCTATCTTGGAAGGGATTGAGGGAGAATCCAATGTGAGAACTTCTGATTAGTTGCTTGAGGATGCAAGAATCCAGAAGAAGAGACCGCCAAGAATCCACACGAATAATCCTGCACCGAGGACAATGCCCAAAGATGACCCCATGACCGACGAACCGAAGTTCACATGCATATTTGTGAATCTTTTGTATCCACCAATGTATTTGGTTTCGTAGTCACAGTGGAATTCTTTGTCAACGATAGCTCCACATATCTCACAGACAAAACGATTCTGTACAACGGCTCCTATTAGACTGTCAAGATTGCATCCCATAAATGCAGTAAGAACGGCAAGTGGAAGTACTACAATTAGCTGGCCAATATTATACACTGGGACCCAGCTTGGTACTAGAAGAGCAAATACTACTGCAATGATGCCAATCGCAACTCCTGCAAAAACTGCAACCAGTTCACCTAGGAGAGACACTGCGCCGATGGTTCCGCGTGGTACTTTCCTTCTCAGATTTGTAATCAGTCTCGGTTTGCTCTTGCTGAATACTCCAATCTCACTAGCTAGAGTATCTGCAGATGTAGTTGCAACTGCCCCGACGAATCCACCAAACATAGCAAATGACCAGAACGGATCAGTCGTGAAAAGACCCGGTTGAGCAAGGTAGATTCCAATTGAGAATATCATAGGGATTAGTCCACTACCGAAGACATTTCTCCATGAGCGTTTTCCTTTGCCTTCCTGTGCTAGACCAACTTTGGCCTTAGCTTTGTACTTGTACTTGGTAGCAACGCCAGAACTAACGAAGAAGAAGAGGAGGATAACAAATGCCGCTACTCCCCCTGTATACCATACTGTGAAACCTACAACAAACGCACTGATCAATCCAGAAACATCTACAAAATGAAGCTTGTATACCAAAGCTCCAATAATGGCCATTATTATTAGGCCTGAGATAACGGGGTGAAATAACAACTCCAACATCTTACCACTTCCTTGAGTACATCCGATTCCATGAATTCGTTGACAATAGTCGTTTCGTTGGGTATTCTATGACTGTAAATCAGGAGTTGGTCGGTGGCTCCGATTAATACCATCGACTCGGGGCACCCCTATTATACCTTTGCTATTGGCTGCATATATCGCCGAACTCTCCATCGCCTATTTTGATACTTTTGTGATAAAAATGCGCGTTTTAGACGTTCAATTAGGAGAAATGG
>CAYMLT010000352.1:0-3564 GCA_964391265.1 uncultured archaeon | reverse complement strand
TGTACACAAATGGTTCCATATCTTGCGTCTTCACTTGGGTTCCGATATGGCAGCCTGCGGCTAAAAATTTGTCCATGGGAATAAGTAAATCTACATCCATTGGAATTGCTTCATCTTGAGACATGAAATGAGAACCTCTGTGTACTGGTTAGACTTGACGAAGCCGGCGAAGAATGGTTAAAATACTTTCGGCATGGAAGTTATTATTTGCGCACCTTTAGCGTTTCATTCGTTAACTTTCGCTCACTCAAAAGATATCCAAGCAGTCACCCTTTCCTCTTTCTAACCAAGTCTTTGATATGTTCCTCAATCTCGTCCCAATCAAGGCCATACACTTTCATCAGTGCATGAGTCAACTGGTGACATGACACACAAAGCGCAGCCCAATCATCGGGATTTAATGTCAGAAGTGATTTTCTAGTCCAAGTTACATGACTACGATGCGGCACTCCGTCTTTTTTGTGAATGTGTTCATAGGGGTTCCCGCATAGTCTACATTCTGTACCAAAAATCTCATCACGCAGTTCCTTACCATAATTCAGGACTCTATCTTCTAAATTCTGCTCTTCGCGGAATCTAATCAAGGTGCTAACCGAAACCTTGAGCCGTTCAGCCATCTTTTCGAGTTCTAGCTCTTCAACATAATACAATCTCTTGTACTCATCCAAGTCAATCTCCACTGGCTGGAATCCCGATGGACGTGCATCCCACTCATTGTATTCAAGGACCCTCTCAAACACCTTCCTCGAAAAGCCCATTTTCTCGCATACTTCGTCCCTTGACAACCCGAGAGTAAAATACAGATGGCACAGTTCGTCAGCATCAACCTGGATCTCCTGACCGTACTCCCACTCATTCTCAATGAACATCCTGCGAATTGGCCCCATAGAAACACCATATATCTCACCGATTTTCCTGAGGGAGTAGCCCTCCTCATTGTACAGTGTGTAGACCTCATCAGGGTCGATTTGCTCAATGATATCAAGGCTCTCCTGATATTTTGTCTTCCAGCCGTTCTCATCCATGACCCGTAGGATGGGGTCTGTTGACTTGCACTCGAAATGCTCGGTCATCTCGCGTATGGTCGCTTCCCCCAAAGGACGCATCAACCAGAGCTGGACCTGTAGAAATCAGCAATGTTGAGATTACGATGCTAAGAAGAACTAACCTTTTCTTTATGGTTTGGCATATCCATCTTCCAGATTTTTATTATACATCCAGAGTACTCTCTTGTGAACATTCTCCGTCGAACACTATTCCTTGCAAGAAGATTGGTATTGTAGATATCGACAATACAAAACTGCAATGAAATTTTAGATATCTCAAAATAGGAGAAACATTGTCATCAGCGTTTTCGGTGTATAGGGCAAAAACTATCGAGAAAAAGAAGGATAAGAAAAGCTCATGCGAGCTTTTCCATGTTTTTGCGGTATACAATAATACAATACGACATCAACGGTCCATCGCAATCAGGAGAGCCGCTTCTGAAATTTCGCCTTCACCAATCAACGCCTAGCCTCCGTGCTTTCCTGTGATGAGAATGCCATGAAATTATCAATAATGTCAATGTGCGACAATAACATCCTACGACAGCAGTATCGGTTCAGGCCCAAGCTGTCTAGAACGACAGCGGGGTCTTCGCCCTGGCGCACTTCACGCTTGAACTGCTCGAATTTGTCTGCAATTACTTTGCCGCATGTGAAACATCGTACGGGTACTATCATTACATTCTCGCCTACCTGTATGATTTCTGATATCTAGAACGTGCTGAAGGGCCACCGAACTTCTTGGGTTCAGTACGACGGGGGTCACCGACCAGCATTGTTCTATCGTGTTCTAACATCCTTGAGCGAGCCTCAAAATCTTGGCTCATTCTGAAAAGGCCTGTTGCAATTGCCATTCTAACTGCATCAGCTTGGCTCATGAATCCTCCGCCACTTACTCGGATACGTATGTCATAACGCTTCCAACCCTCACCAAAGAGAATGAGTGGTTCCATAACTCTCATTCGAGCTATCTCTGGCTGCATGATCTCAAGAGGCTGACCGTTAATTCGAATTCTTCCGGAACCGTTTTTGACTGTGGCTTTCGCAAGAGATGTCTTACGCTTGCCAGTTGAAACTACTACACGCATCCTATGCCACCTCCGGACCTCTCCAACCTAATTCGTGGCTGAGATCTGCTACTGTGATGTATTTCATTGTCAGACTTTTGTATCTTGAGTCTTCCAACACAATTATTTCCTTGTCTGCATATTCCTCGGGAACTCCTATATAGACATGGATTCGCTTGAAAGCATCCTTACCTCGTGGTTTAGGATACGGTAACATTCCACGAATCATTCGACGTACTACCATATCTGGTCGTCTATGATGGAAAGGTCCCTTTCGTGGGTTATAGGATGTTCGGATATTGAACTTGTCCTTCCATGCCTCAATTACTGTGCGACGCGCACCAGTTATGATTGCCTTTTCTGCATTCACTATAACTACTCTGTGACCTAACAGAGCTGCTTTTGCAGCCTTTGTACCAAGGCGGCCAACGACCATCTGCTCGGCATCAAAGATTTTTATCGTCTGTTCACTCATCTTGACCACCTACGTAATTACTAGGACTCCTTTTCCTTTCGGCTCCTTTGAAAGAAGCTCGTTAATTGTGATTAGCGTGCCTCCAGCACCTACAATCACAGATCTTGCACTGGCAGATGCATTGAGTGCAGCCACAGTGACTTTGTGAGGTAGGCTTCCCGAGCCCAACACTTTTCCAGGTACTACTACGATATCGCCATCATGAGTATGACGACCAATTTTTCCAACGTTTACAGTAGCACGTTTTCGTGTAGGACGGGATAGGAGTTCTGCTACTCTCTTCCATATTCCTGCGTCATTCTTTGTTGACGACTTTTTCAGCGCATTAATCAATGCGCGCGTATTTGGATCTGTTGCTCCAGATTGTACCATTTTTGGCTCCCTCAGAGTGAGTTTGCGAAGTCAAGAGCCACTTGGATTCGCTCCTTGAGAAGTTCCGCTGATTTTGTAACGATTTCTTCAGGAGGAAGCGCACCGGTAGACTCCACCCTGAATAGAAAACTATCAGTCTTGGAATCGATTGTTATGGCTCCGGGTTCACACTCGTCGACACATGCATCACACAGAGTGCAATCGAGTGTATTCTGTGTGGCAATTTTGCCGCTATCGAGCCTCAGAATCTTCTTTGGACAAACATCTACACAGTCACCACATGAAGTACATTTGGATTTGTCAACTGTGACTAATGGTACGTACTTGTAAGCGACCGTGGCCACGGGCTGGAATTTGGCATTTTCAACACCACGTCCAAGCCTTGCATAGGCCTCGATAATTACTCGCTGGTGTGGTGCCAGCTTTGTGAGAGGAATGTCACCTGAGGCGGGAACTACCTTTGGGTCTTGGGATGAAAGATCACGAGAATGGACAATAATTTCGTCGTCTCCCGCTTCCTTTTCAAGGGTTAGTGTGCATTGACAAAGACTGCATCCTTTTCCTTCACAGTCGCACTCGTCGGGCATGTTATAGTCCTCAAGTA
>CAYMLT010000351.1:0-3572 GCA_964391265.1 uncultured archaeon | reverse complement strand
CCATGTTCTCGATAGGCAGCACGGCGCACTTGCACTCCTGAGCTGCCGCGGCAAACACGCGTCTGAACGTGGGGTACAGGCGAACCTCCGGACTGCCGGGGCACGCGCGTGCGTACTCGAGCGCGGCGCGCTCCGAGATGGTCTGTGCCGGTCCGAGTGTGGCGATCGTGGCCATGGTGCCTCCCGTTGCCGATTGCTGCCGAAATATACCCTTAGTATCTTAGCAGAACGGACGCAACGCAGACATCGTGAAGGAGGACGTGCATGGGGCAGTACGGGTTTGTGAAGGAAGTGCCGTGTGACATGGTTGAGGCCGAGCGGCTGGTGCGTGATGCGCTCGACAAGGAGGGGTTCGGGGTGCTGGTGAAGATCGACATGGCGGCTAAGCTCCGCGAGAAGCTCGGCGTCGAGATGGAGGACTACGTTATCCTCGGCGCCTGCAACCCGCCGAACGCCTACAAGGCGGTACGCGCCGAGCCCGACATCGGGCTGCTGCTGCCCTGCAACGTGGTCATCTACCGCAAGGCGGGCAAGACGGTGGTCGGGTTCATCCGTCCCACGGAAGCCATGGCGATGGTGAAGAACCCGGCGCTCGAGACTGTTGCGCAGGTGGTGGAGGGGAAACTGAAGGCGGCGTTCGAGGCGGTGTGAGCCTGCAGTTGCCCTTCTGCTATCATGTATACTCCTGAGCCTCGTGGCAGGGCATTCACACCGGGGGAAGACGGGCGAGGGGGTCGTGTATGGGTGCGGTGCGAGTCGGAATCGTGGGGTGCGGGCGCATAAGTCCGGCCTATATCAGGAATCTCCAGGGGCATTTCGCGAAGGTGGCCGAAGTGGTCGCCTGCGCCGATATCAACGCAGAGGCGGCACAGAAGCGTGCCGAGGAGTTCAAGGTTCCCCGCGCGTGCACGGTGGATGAGCTGCTGGCTGACCGCGACGTGCAGGTAGTGGTAGATCTCACCAACCCGGGCGCACACCACTTGGTGTCACTCGCGGCGCTCGAAGCCGGCAAGCACGTGTTTGTGGAGAAACCGCTGGCAACCACGCTCGAACTGGGCAGGAGACTGCTTGAAACAGCAGAGCGCAAGGGGCTGCAGATTGCGGGTGCGGCAGACACGTTTCTGGGGGCTGGCCTGCAGGCTTCGCGTGCCGCAATCGACAATGACACAATCGGCACGCCCACCTTCGCGCAGGCGATTCTCGGCACTGGTGGCAAACACCGCCGCTACCTGGCAATCTACGGCGGTCCGCTGTACGACATGGGCTCGTATTTCGTGACTGCACTCGTATCGCTGCTCGGGCCCGTGGCACGCGTCGCTGGGGTTACCACGGAAGCGGCTCTCGACGACGGCGGCAACGCGTCGGTGGACTCGCCACTGGCATTCCCGTTCGAGACCCCCCTCTCGGCTTCGGCGGTCCTGCAGTTCGTATCGGGCACTACCGCAACACTCACGCTTGCCGGCGAGACGTGCCGCTATTTCCCGCGGATCGAGATCTACGGCACGAAGGCAACGCTTCTTACCAACGATCCCAACGGCTACGGCGGCCGTGTGGCGATTCGCGATCCGGATCGCAAGGAAGAGGATGTCGCGACGGAGAGCGGGTTCGGCGTGGAGGGCCGAGGGCTCGGCGTTGCGGAACTCGCGCACGCGATCGCCAATGGACGCACCGCGCGAGCCAACGGGGCACTGATGTACCACGTCCTCGAGATTCTGTTCGGGATCCAGCGCTCCTCGCAAACCGGTACCCATGTAACAATCGAGAGCACCTGCGAGAAACCCGAAGCGTTCGATGTGTCGGCGTTGATGTAAACATTCGCCGTACCCGTTGCCGCACACGTTCTCGTCCTCGGTCGTTTGCCCCTCCCGCCTTCCCCCGTGCGGCACCCCCGGCGCGGCTTGCAGCCCCACTCCCCATTCCCCGCTCCCTTGACCCCTCGCCTGGCCCTTACCGATATTCGGAGCAACCACCAACTCCTCCACCCCCGAGGCGCGCTATCAATCAGTCTGGCCGTATCTTCAGCACCGTGCTTGTCCTGCAGGCGTTTGCACATGCGGGCTCCCCACCGGCAGATATCTGGAGCAGCAGCGGCTACTACCCCTCGGTTGGGCTGATCGCCGGCTCCTGGCTTCTTCCACACAGTCTGCGGTACCCCGGCGCAGCGGCTGACACGGGGCGCGAGTTCGTGGCGAAGCTCGGCTACTCGCGCTCCCGCCAAGACGAGATCCTCAACAGCTATTCGACGGGGCATCTCTCCACCATGGCCTATGGCTTGTACGGGGCCGCGCGCTGGGTCCGCAGCGCACACACGTTCGGTTTCGCGCTCAGTTCTCCCGACCTGTGGCTGAGCGAGAATGAACAGCGGCAGAGACAGCAATGGAGCGTGCGAGGTGCGCTGTGGTATGAGCGCACCACCGGGTGGTTTCGCGGGGCTTCACTCTGGGCCGACATTGCGTCTTCCAGCGGAACCGAACCGTGGCACGATCCGTACGGCAACGAGTCGGATGAGCAGACCCGCGCCGTCGATATCGAACTGGCCCTGAGCGGCCTGCCGGTACGCTGGGGAGCGCTCTGGTTCGTCCGTATCGGCGGACGGTTCGCGGCGGACGAGCTGGAGACGTCGTTTGACAAGCGACACCTGTTCGATGCTCTCGACACGGTAGTGGTCGAGCAGTGCTGCGGCCTGCCGCCCGACACCGTACTCCAGAACCGCGATACCGTGCTGTCGCGGAACGACGGGGTCGCAACCCGCGACCTCTACAATCCCCGTTTCTCGGCCGGGTTCGTGTTCCCGCCGGACCGACGGCACTGGCTTGCGGTGGAACTCGGTGGGGCATTCTGTTCGCGCACGCTGGTGGATGAACTTGACACGGTTCCCCTCGTGCGCGTTTCCACGCCCGACTCCGCCCACTACCCTTCCGGCTACTACCTCGAGCCAGCCGGAACTGTCGACCACACACGAAGCAGCACGTTTCACGATACGGCATCCGTGTTTCTCGATGTGTCGGCACGTCTGCGGTTCGGCGGCAAACCGGTCGCGGCGGTGGTGGGTATGGAGGGCAGAGCTGAGCTGTCGGGCTTCCGCTCTGATGGCGACCCCGGGTTCCTCGACTCCCCCACGTGGTTCTGGAACACGCAGAGCACCAGGTCCATCGAGATGCAGGCGCCGATCCTGCTCTCCTGGACACGCAACACGGTGACCGTGTTCGGCTCGTGGACACCGAACGTTTCGTGGCTGAGCCGCGCGCGGCCCGTGGGCACCACGTACGCCACGCAGGACACGTATCGTACGACATCCTTGTCGCTCTACCGCCTCGCCCTCGGCCTTGTCTACGCGCCGAGCAGCCGGGTACGCATCTCGTGCATTCCTGAGCTGGAGGATGCGGTCGGGTCGCTCCGCATGGAGCTGGAGGCGACATGGTGAAGCCCCGGCTGTCTCCTGGCGCACACCGCTGGGTCGCCGCAACGGCGTTCACTGCTGCGTTGCCCGTGCTCGTGGCGGCTCAGTCGGTCTCTTCCCGCCTCTCCTCGTGGCCGCCACCGTTCCTCGACCGCGAGACCAACTCCACGTG
>CAYMLT010000350.1:0-3575 GCA_964391265.1 uncultured archaeon | reverse complement strand
CGTGTCCACGACGTCGTCGAAGTTCACCACGTCCGCCTCCTCCACCGGAAGATCGTAGGGTGCGATCCCCCTGCTCGACTCGTACGTCACCGGCGCGTAGAAGGTCTCTAACCGGTCCTTGCCTCCGGCGCCCACTTCGGGCAGCGTCACCTCGTCCGGGGCGTCCACGCCCGACGGTTCCTTCGTCTGTCCGCACCCGCCGGGCCCCACGAACAGCAGGGCCAGCAGTCCGAGCGTCATTCCCAGCTTCCCAGGCATTGTCCATCCTCCCTTCGAGAATTCCCCGCATGCGACCACGATCAGGTACATGCAGCGAAAAACTAGACATTCAACAAAGTTACATGACATTTGGTTGAAGCAAGAACCGTGCCCGGAATGCGGGCGTCGGCAACGACCTTCCCTCCTGCGGCCGTGCCCCCGTCGGGATCGCGCAGCTCGACCCAATGTTTGAGAAAACGGTGCGTGCGGGTCACACACTGCCGGGGCGGCTGTCGCGTCGCGCCCGCGGTGCCGGGTCACGAAATCCTGTGATCCGCCGTCGGCCCACCACGAAAATCTGAGGGCCCGGGGAGGCAGCGAACGTCCGTGAGCAGCGGGGACACCCGGGGATGTGTTGACCCTGCCGGTGCGGTGGTCGATAATTTGGCGATGATCCTGCACCCGGACGAATCGTTACGCGTACCGGTCGGGGCCGAGCAAAGGGAGCGACTCGAGCGCATCAAGGCCGTGCTGGCGGCCACGCCGTACTCCATCTGCCTGGAGCGCCCTACGCTGCTGGAGGCGTTCGCGCGTTCGCCGGCCGGGAGGGCCGCCCTGCGCGAGCACCCGACGATTCTGCGAGCCCGGGCGCTGGGCTACCTGTACCGTCACCGCCAACCGGTGATCTACGACGACGAGCTCGTCATCGGCAACGTGACCAGCAAACGGATCGCGGCCAACTTTTACCCCGAGGGCGGGTCGCTCAACATCGTGGAAGACCTCTTTCGCCTCGAGGACCGCCCGATCCCCCTGGTGCTGTCCCTGTGGGAGAAGGTGCGGCTGGCCGGGATCTGCGCCCGGAGCGTTTCCCGGAGCATCGGGGGCCGGGCCCTCCTCCGTCCGGGGCGCCTGTCCCACTTCCTGGATTTCTTCGACGCGAAGCGCTACTTCGTCACTGAGGAGGCGGGCGTCGGTCACCAGGTGGTCGACTACGATCGCGTGGTCCGGCACGGGCTCGTGGACGCCGACCGGCGCGCGGCGCGCTGTCTGCGCACCGGGCGCGACGAGGGCGGCGCCTCGCTCGACGCCGACCAGCGGGCCTTCTACGAGTCGATCCGGATCACCGTGGCCGGCATCCGGCAGATGGCGCTGAATCTCGCCCGAGAGGCGGAGCGAGTCGCGCGCCTGCCGTCGACGTCGCCCACCCGGCGCGAGGAGCTCTCGCGTTGCGCCGCGGCTTGCCGCCGGGTGCCTCACCGACCCGCGCGGACCTTCCACGAGGGGCTCCAGGCCTGCTGGCTGGTCCACGTGGCCCTGCTCCAGGAGGACTTTGAGCAGGGCATGTCCTTCGGGAGGCTGGATCAGATCCTCGGGACGCTGTATCGGCAGGACTTGGACGAGGGCCGGCTCACCCGCGCCGAGGCCGTGGAGCTCCTGGCGAGCTTCGGGCTCAAGACCTGCGAGACGATCCCGCTCTACTCGGCCCGCATCGATCGGTACTTCAGCGGCAACGGTGTGGCGCAGGGCATCACCGTGGGGGGAACCGACGCGGAGGGACGCGACGCCACGAACGAGCTCTCGGGCCGCATCCTCGAGTCGTACGCTTTGATCGGGACGCGGGAGCCCGCTTTGCACGTCCGGGTCCACGACGCGACGCCGCGGTGGTTCCTCGAGCGGGCGGCCGAGGTGCTGCAGGTGGGGTGCGGCAAGCCCTCCTTCTTCGGCGACCGCGCGGTGGTGGAGGCCCTACAGGCCGCCGGGATGACCGCCGGGCATGCCCGCGAGTACGCAGTGATCGGTTGCGTGGAGATGGGGAGCCAGGGCCGCACCTACAACTCCTCGGACGCGGCGCTGTTCAACCTACCGATCTGTCTGGAGCTGGCGCTCAACGAGGGGCATCGCTTCCTCGGGCGCCGCCTGCCGGGGACGCGGTTCGGCGCCCGCACGCCGCCCCCGGCCGCGCTGCGCACCTTCGACGACGTGGTGGCGGCCTACCGGCGCCAGGTCCGGCACGCCGTGCGGGACCTGGTGCAGGTGATCGGCTGGCTCGAGGAGACCTACCGGATCTGGCGGACCACGCCGGTGAACTCGATGCTGACCGAGGGCTGTCTGACCCGGGGCCGGGACGTCACCTGGGGCGGCGCGACCTACGACTTCACGTCCATCCAGGCCGCGGGCCTCGCCGACGTCGGGGACTCCCTGCTCGCCCTGAAGCGGCTGGTCTTCGAGGAGCACCGGTTCTCCCTGGCCGCGTTCGTCGAGATCCTCAAGCGCGACTTCCGGGGACACGAGAGGCTCCGGAGCGAGCTCGCCACCAAGCTTCCCCGGTTCGGCAACGACGACGCCGAGGCCGACGCCATGACCCAGCTGGCGGCGGACGTGTTCACCGAGGAGCTCACCCGGCACCGGAACTCACGGGGCGGGCGCTACATCGCCGGCATCTACTCCATGACGTGCCACCACGGCTTCGGCCGGGTCACCGGCGCCCTGCCCAACGGACGGCGGGCCACCGAGCGGCTCTCCAACGGGCTCTCCCCGGCCGACGGCGTGGACCGTCGGGGCCCCACCGCCGTGCTCAACAGCGCCGCCTCGTTGGACACCCGCCACTTTGCCAACTGCTGCGCCGTGAACCTCAAGTTCGACCAGCGGACCGTGTCCGGCGCTGCCGGCAGGCAGTTGCTCGCCTCGCTGCTGCAGGGGTACTTCGCCAAGGGCGGCATGCAGGTCCAGATCAACGTCTTGGACGCGGAGATGCTGCGCGCCGCCCGGCGCGACCCGAGCCTGCACCCCGGGCTGGTGGTCCGGGTCGCGGGGTACTGCGCCTACTTCGCCGACCTGCAGCCCGCCGTCCAGGACGAGATCATCGAGCGCACCGCCCACGGTGCGAAGCGAAACATCGTCGGATAGAGGCGGCGCCATTCTGGCAGGTATTCACGACAGATCAGGGGAGCTCGCCGGAGAAGCGGAGGATGGTGCCGGCCTCGCCGATGGCGAGGAGCTCGTTGTTGCCTGCTGCGTGTAAACCGCGGATCAGCACTGAGGTGTGGGAGCGCATGGGGGACCAGGCGACACCGTCGAAGTACAGGACGGTGCCCGCGCCTCCGCCGGCGAAGATCTGGTCGGGGGCGCTGCCCCAGAGGGTCCAGATTTCCGCCGTCGTCGGGGTGGCCATGACGGTCCACTGGGAGCCGTCGTAGTGGAGGATGTTACCGAGGCTGCCGGAGGCGTAGACGTTGGTCGGAGAGGTGCCACAAAGGCCGCGGAGCTGGTCTAATACGGGGGAGGTCATCGGTGACCAGGTGCCGTCGTAGTGGTAGATGGTGCCTCCTGTGCCCACAGCGAAGACGTCGTTCGATGCCGTTCCCCAGACCCCCAGC
>CAYMLT010000349.1:0-3583 GCA_964391265.1 uncultured archaeon | reverse complement strand
GCAATACAGAACGATTTTCAGAGTTCAAAGACTCTTGCACAGGATGCTGGAGCTCGACTCGCCCCTGGAGGTTTTACTAACCATGTTCCATTCTTGATAGATGGTACAGATGACTTTGGAGTTCAAGGATGGCCAGGTGCTGGAACGGCAGGTGACCCGTATATCATCTTGGGTCTGAACATCACCTACGATGTTGACCTAGTGTTGATAGAAATCAGAAACACGAATGCATCTTTTGTAATACGAGATTGCTATTTGAATCAGGGATCGTTGAAAGCAGCAATCAAACTTGTTAATACAACTCAAGGCGTGATAGAGTATTCAACAGTCTATGGCAATCCAATATCATCTTCACCTGATGAAGGTGCAATCAGATTGCTAAATGCTAACAATACCATGGTCGCTCATGTACTGTCTCATGGCAATGGCGATATGGGATTGTATGCAGTTTATTCCAATCATCTTTCAATACTAGGAAGTCTGTTGAACAGCACTAATTATCGAGCTACTCGTGTTGATAATTCAGATTATTTGACAATAACAGATTGTGAATTCTATAGCTATGCTACCCCTTGGTGGTGTACAAGATTTTCGGAAGTGAATCACACAGTCATTTCTGAATCTTCATTTTATTCTGACAGTGGCGTAGCAGGGATATCATTGGGAGCTTGCTATAACTCATCCCTGACTAACAATTACATATGGGCATATGATGCAGATGCTGGACTGCAGGTATCAGTTTGCCCAGACCTTGTTGTAACAGGAATGACAATTGAATATGGCAGTCATGGGGTTGAATTCGGGGACAGCCCGGGAATTGTATTTACAGATTCTTCAATATCCTCAAGTGATTCGAATGGTGTCTATATGGATAGTTGCGCAAATTCCACACTATCAAGTATCGATATCTCCGATACTGGAGCAGAAGGAATGTGGATCTCTAATTGCGAAAATACGACCATCATAAATACAGACATAAATTATTCAGGTTCATATGGAGTTTCCATTACGGGTTCCGACTACGTTGAGATATCGGACTTCTCAGTCGTCGATTCCCCTAATGATGGGATATACATCACTGGGAGCGATTTTCTTGTATTAAATAACGTGGATGTAATGGACATTGGAAATTCGGGAGTACACATTGTTTCTTGCACGAATGGCTCTTTGACAAATTCAGCAATTGAGTCCGCTGGGTTCAATGGAATTGACCTAAATACAGCTCCAAATTGGACAATCACAGACAACCAGATTATGGATTGCGGCAACACGGCAATCTCCCATGCAAACGGACTCAACGCAGTGATTGCTAGAAACCACATGGAGAATGTACAGAATGGACTAGACGTTTCAAACGCTGAAAACGGTACCTTCATAGACAATCAAGTGGCAGAAGCAAGCAGCAATGGGCTTCATTTCAGTTCATGTGACGGGGCCGATATTCTCAGGAACACTATTGACACTACTGAAGCGGGAATCTATGTCAGCAACAGTGATAATACAACAGTTATGGAAAACTATCTTGACGGAACATCATTGCATGGCGTTTATTTTGAAAACTCATTTTATGCATTGATTCAGGATAATACAATTCTGGGTGGATATATTGCAGGAATCTCCTTAGCAAGCTGCATGGAATTCAATATTCTGGACAACATTCTTGAGAATTGTGGAATCGTTGCCGGTGGAGTGGGATTTTTACCAGAATTCATCCACGGAATTACTGGCAATACCGTAAACGGGCTTCCTGTGTATTACAATCCGGGGGCATCAGGCGAGGACATTCTAGCGAGTGATTACGGACAAGTTCTACTTGTCAATAACACTTGGATGGATGTCCATGATGGCGTGTTCGGCGTTTGTTCGATGCCTTTGGAGGTTGGCTTCAGTTCGGATTGCGACATCTGGAACATTGATTCCGCTGGCAATTATATTGGAATCGGGATACTAACTAGTGCGAACATCACTGTTCATGACGTCAGTCACGATGGTGCTAGTGGTAGTGGATTGCCCTCCGTTGGAATTCTCGCATTCAATTCAAACAACATATCCATTCTTGATTCAGAGGTTGTGAATTGTAAAGGTGGAATGGGACCCTTTGGTGCAATAATGACAATGGCATCAGATGGCGTATTCATAAATGACTCAATCCTTCAGAACAATGAGATCGGGATAATGGTCAATTCTGGAGATGATTACTTGGTCACCAATAATCAAATTCTAGATACTGAAATCCTTGCCATAGGCTTCGTCAGTTCAAGCTCTGATTACATTAGAGTTCTTAACAATGAAATCCTAAACTCATCAATCGGCATATATGGAGACGGAGCAAATAATTGGACCGTTTCGTACAACATGATAATGTATTGCTGGGATACAGGTATCCTATTCGAGAATATTGTGAATGATGCCAATATTACCCACAATGTTATTGAGAATAACTATGATGGGATCTACATATCCGAAGGAAACACGTTCCGCATAACCAATAACACAGTTAGATGGAACAGTAATTGGGGGTTATACATAACCACTCCCACGAGTGTTGATGTGATGTACAATATCTTTGCAATGAATCTATTGGGTAATGGATTCGATAGCACAGTCGGAGGACATTGGGATGATGGTGTGAATACTGGCAATTGGTGGGATGATTATACTCCCCCTGCACCATACTACGTTGATGCAGATACCACAGATGAACATCCAATGCAATACCTACCGACAGAGCCCATTATTAGTCAGCCTCAGGACATCTACTATGCGGAGGGCAGTGAAGGCAATGAAATCACATGGTACGCTCTCGATGATTCTCTTGATAGCTGGGCAGCAACCCTAGATGGAGGAGCTTGGGCATCAGATGCATGGAACTTCCATAATATCACAGTGAATGTTGATGGACTGGCATATGGAATGCACACCGTTATTGTTACTCTATATGACATCCACATGAATAGTGTCACCGATACGGTAATCGTTCATGTGTTTGACGGAACTGCACCAACAATCAGTAACCTACCGAATACCGAAGCATTTGTCACCGGAAGTGAGCAAACACTTTCCTGGACGGTTTCGGACTTGCACCCTGACACGTACACCTTGTATGTTGATGGAGAGGAGTTTGATGCTGGATCATGGACAAACGGGGAACTTGAAGTTGGCATTGACGGTTTGGCGGAGGGCGTACGAAATCTACAGATGGTCATTAGAGATATTGACGGCAACACAGCATCGGATTCAGTTGATGTATTGGTCATTCTGGATGAAACTAATCCAGCAATCAATAGTCCAGATGATTTGACATACTTGGAAGGAACTACAGGGAATAGCATTGTGTGGGTGCCTGAAGATCAATATCCAGCGTGGTACGATATCCAATATAACAATTCGCTGCTGATTGAAGGAGCTTGGGCAGGGTCGAGAATAGTCCTGAATGTTGATGGACTGGCTCCGGGCACTCATCGCTTTGATATCACAGTACTAGATGGAAGTGGCAACGCAGCGGATGACACAGTAATCGTCAATGTTCTTCCAATTGTACAGGAAACAACGACACCGCCACCAACAGACTTGTCAGGACTAC
>CAYMLT010000348.1:0-3622 GCA_964391265.1 uncultured archaeon | reverse complement strand
AGTGAATAATTCTATAGACTGCAGTGCCAAGCCCAAGAAAAGTAAGCAAAATCAAACCGGGAATAAGCAGGAATACTAGGGAAAGCAGGAACACTATGAAAAGGCGTTCGGACCTAGCACCTAAGCCAATATCAAGATCAGCAACGCCTACTGACTCAGCTCTTGCTCGTGAGTAGCTTGTTAGGAGCCACCCGGTGAAGCAGAAATATGCCCAAGAACTCAAATCCAGACCCAGTAGTGTCTGTCCCGGATAGGCTATGGGGATCGAGATAATTACGATGGCTTCTGCCACTTTGTCAATCAGTGAATCGGTGAATGCACCTGTAGGAGATGATTTGCCGGTGGCTCTGGCTACAGCACCATCTACACCATCGAGAAATCCTACTATGAAGACAAGTACTCCAAAGACCGCTTGATGCCGGGTCAATACAAGAGTCAAAAATGCACCAAACGCGAAGAGAAGGGATAGATAGGTGATTGTATTTGGATGCACATTCATTTTTATGAATGGTTTTGCGACCGCCTGGACAGGACGTCGAAAGATTTTCCGAAGTCTGAATCTGCTTGGGGACAAATCTATTTCACTCCGAATATACTCTACTTTTTCTTACAATAACATTGGAGAGGTTGATCCCTGAAGAGACCTTCGCTGATTCAAAAAGAATTGCATTGCTAATACAGCAGGATTCCTGTATATGAGTACCAGTTTCCATACTAACATATGGGCCGATAGACGATTTGGACCCAATAAAGCAGTCAGGAGAAACCAATGCGGGACCTTTGATTGATACGCCTCTTTGAATTCGCGTGCCTGAATCCAAGCTCAGATCTTCGCCCATCTCGAGAATATCACCATCAGGGACATATATGACACCGAGATTCGGTGAATATCTTTTAAGCAGGGTTCGATTCGCTTCCAGAAAACTGGAGATTGAATCAAGATCATACCAGGATTCACTGACGCATTGCGTATGGATAGGAATCTTCTGTGATAGCATTGCTCCAATGACATCTCGAACACTAGTCATTCCTTGATTGCGGCGCGTTCTACAGATCTCGAAGAACTCAGGTTCAGCAATCAATATCATCGCGGATCGACCAGTCCTGACAACTGTATCTGGTATCGATCCAATTCCCGCAAGAAGATCATTTTCATCGATTGCTATCGGAGTTCCTTTGTCTTTCACTGTATCGTATGCTATTGTTAGCAAGGGATTTGAAGCTGAGATATGAGATGCGACCATGTTCGCTAGAAGACTTTTGTCCGCGACAAGGTCTGCAGGGCAGATAATCGTAGAGCTATCGATATTGCTTGCGGATGTGACCAAAGTTTCTAATGGGCCAATCTCATAATTGGGAACATCAACAAAATCGATGGAGATATCTGGATATGAGGAGCAAACATAATCCCGGATGGAATCGCCAAACCATCCCAAACCAATTGTAATTGAGAGGGGAGCTGCTTGTACAAGATTCTGTATAAGCAAGCCAAGTGATGTAGTTCCAGCAATAGGAATCAATGCCTTTGGCATACTCTCAGTAAGGGGGCCAATTCGCGTTCCGCGACCAGCCGCCAGTATTATTGCACGGATACGAATTCCTCCATTGAACTAGAGAATATAGAAGATTCATATGTATGTTTTCCATTGAGAGTATCCGTGAATGGTGCAGTGAACACTGAAATAATTAAGCTTGATAAGTCAGGGGATTTTGATATCGCCATCGAGAAGGCAGCGGAAATCTTGACGGAGGGCGGATTGGTTGTTTATCCTACAGACACAAGTTATGGACTAGCCTGCGACCCTAGAAAACCTGATGCTCTCGACCGTCTCTTTGAGGTTAAGAAACGTAGTCGAGACATAGGAGTACCTCTACTCTTCTCGGATTTCAGCCAGTGTGAAGATTTTCATGATTTTGGTGGACTCGAGCAAGTAATAGCAAGATTGTTCTGGCCAGGTGTGCTTACTCTGGTCGTATCCGCAAAGGACACCGTTCCTGACTACCTAACTGGCGGGAGGGCATCTCTTGCTATTCGTATACCAGATCACCCAATACCGAGAGGCATTGCAAAGCAAATTGGATTCCCAATAGTTGGAACGAGCGCGAATATTTCAGGCGGACCTAGTCCCTTTGAAGTATCCATTTCCTTAGAGCAACTTGGTACAGAAGTAGATCTGTACATAGATGGTGGGCCATCAGAAGCGGACCGTAATTCCACCATAGTTGGAGTCGATGAGGAAGAAGCGGGATACTCCAGCATCAAGGTGTATAGAGAAGGGGTCCTTTCAATAGATAGATTAACAGAGAGCCTTCGCGTAGATACAGACGCATTGCAGTTCTGGACAAACAGAATCATCCATGCGGATATGTGAGGTAGACCCTTCTGCGGAAATTCAATATTCTGGTAGGTTGCCCCCGTGAAAGAGAACGAGCGGCAATATCGGAGGTTCGTTATTTTATTGGAGATATGATTGGAGATGATAATTTAGAGGTTTTTGGAACTCATGTGATTGGACTCATTACATGCATGACATCACTCGACCCTTTCGAAGTAGTTGAGAAATTAAAAGCAATGGCAATTGAGAATGCATACCAGTTTAGGTACGCAATACGATTTACGCCTCTTGAGAAATGTGTAAAATCGGAAATTGATGAGATTGTTGAAGCAACTAAAGAACTGCTTCCAAAAATCGGTGATAGTGAAACATTTCGGGTTACGGTCAGACGTAGACACACAGAACTTGAAAACATGGAAGTGGTAGGTGCGGTTGCAAATGTTGTACCAAGAAAAGTCAATTTGGATAATCCTGACAAGACTATTTGGATTGAAATCGTGAGCGAATTAACGGGTATTTCTGTGCTGGACCGTGAAGGTGACATTCTATCAATAATGAGCTTGCGAGATGATATGTACTAGGAATCATGAATCCAGTGCAACCATTGATACTCTACTTACTACACATTTTGACAAAGCTATTTGGATATCCTCTGGCTTATCAGATTTGGTGATTGCTTCTATCTCTTTTCGAGAAACACCATAAAGGCTCATTAGCGCCTCCAGACGGTCCAACCGTGCCGGAAAGGGTGTTTGGGTTAGTGGACCGATACTGACAGCAAAAGAGTCAAGACATTTACGAACTACCTGTTCATCATCGCCAATAACAACAACGGCAATACGTTCAACCCCATCTGAAACACCCAGTGTAGCAAGGGCTCGACTAATCTGTCTTTGAGTAGATGCGTAGACGGCAGTTTCAACATCAAGGGCCCTTGTTTTTGCATATCCCCCATACCATGCATTGGTTGCGTTTTGGGATGCAGACAATAGATGATTAAAATCGACAATTCTAGAGGCATCAAATAGTTGGATGGCAAAGAGGTGTTTGTCTTCTTGTTGAGCCAATGAAATCAGCTTATCTCTACTCAAATCAGTTTCATTTCTGAATTCAGCAATACCTATAGAGTAATCATTATCATCTGAAATGAGTTTATCAAGAAGTATCATTGTTATCGCTCCAACATGGGATATACTTAGAGTCGCTTCAGGAAATAGTCAGCCACAGTTGGTTCAAAACCAACCACAAATAATAGCTTATTTAGAATCTTTTGCATATAAAGCGAG
>CAYMLT010000347.1:0-3628 GCA_964391265.1 uncultured archaeon | reverse complement strand
GAGGCTAAGGCATTTCTAAGAAGATCTGGGCTTGCATAAGCAGCTTCTCCAAGATTGCCACTACCAAGATCGGACATCAAGCGTACAGTTTCGAAGAGGTATGGTGAGTGGACCTTCAGTATATCCTCGACTGTTGCTTTTGGAGCCTTTTCTCTCTCGAGTTTTGTATAGAGTCCACATTCTGAAAGATAATGCTCTGCCATTTGTGTTCTAAGAGGAGATTCAAATGACTCCAAGTTTGGTCGAGGGAACGGCTGTACATGAAGATGAGATTTTGGGTGTGTAATAAGGAGCATTTTCCGATTCTGCATTTTTTTCCCTCGTATCAGGAGAAAGTCGTTTTCATGATTAAGCTGTTGTTTTTAATGAGAAATCCGATTCGACTGGTAACACGCAATTGAACAAGATATTTAGTACACGTCTACCCACATCCGATGGGTCTTCCTTTCTGGTAAGCCCTTTAACTGAGTTATTTGCAATTAGCTCATTAGTCATCTGTAATGGGTCAGTCCATTTTCTGGTTTCATCAACCCAGAGGTATCCATCCTTTTCAAAAGTCTGTGAATGAGCCTCCCTAAAATCATCCGCCTCTGGAATATTAATAGAAGGCCCTCGCCTAGAATAAGTTTTCGATGCTTGAGTTCGTTCTATTATAAAACCAAGTGCATACCTGTCATTTTCGAAAAACACCTCATAAAGCGCCTTTCCAAATCTTTCTTCACCCGTTCTTTCCTTTTCCAAATTAGTGACGATCTTTCTTCCAAGTCTATGAAGCTTATCTCGTAGTACCGTGTAATGAAGAGAGCCATCTGATTGGAATTCGAATACAGAAGAATGGGCTGCGAACCAAGACGGAATCTCGATTGTAGAGATAGGTTTCTCGATTATCATATCAATGAGAGCATTCGGCTTTTCCATAGAAATCTCAAAAAGGTCCATAGTTCGCTTCCTGAGCCATTTGTATGATCTCTCCGAAAAGCTTGATGCAACATTCCGATTTGTATCAGTAGGATCTATTATGAAAAGAAGATTATCTCTAAAATATGGTAATTCCTTTAGGTCACTTAGTGGTCTATTCAGAGGATCCAAAGGGAGTTCAGATAGGTTTTGAAGTCCTTTTAAAGCCTGCTTTAGACTACCTTGGAAAATAACCAATAACTCAAGGGAATAGCCTGTGAAACCCATCTGACCTACTGCACACGCGTCTCCGTAGGCATGATTCGCTCGTGTGAATGATTTGAGAATTCGAATGTCCTCTCTGCGTCTTGCATTTATTCGTTCAGCAATAAAATTGGAATGATGAATGGTTCTATCAACTGCAGTAACTGGACCTGATGTGGCAATAGTTTCCTTTGATAAATCGAAGCAAATCAGCAAGTCCACATTGTTGTTCCTAAACTCGAGAGTGAGGTAAGGATGTTGTGAATAGGTCTTTACCACTCTCGAGATGTCTAGATTCTTGCATGTTGGTATGAACCAGTCGTCTATCATTTCTTCTAACGTTTTATCAAGCTCGGCATCTCTCTGTTTAGTGGGCAATGAAAGGATCTTCTTGTAATCCTCTGGTACGAGCGCAACAAATAGATCAATATCACTGGTTCCCTTAAGCTGGGTTTGTTTTTTGCCTGTGGATCCTTGAGGTTCTATGAATGAATATGGTTGTTGAATTTCATCAGCACAATCCTTCAGTGCGCTGCGCAAATCATTAATTGCCTCTCTTTGAAGGTCTATCTCTCTCCATGTGGGCGTGATTTCTTGTAAGATATTCTTTCGAACTTCTGGAGGTAATACATTATCCAACTTTGTTACCTATCTATTAATAACATGTATCCGCTAAGAATCTTGTTTCGAGTATGTTTAAAGAGGTGAATCCCCAACATCACCCTAGTTGCAAGTTCCTTGAGGTATTCTCAGATGACAGAGATAGTTACAAGCGCTATCACTATTCTTAGATGTGGTGATCAATTTCTGTTTCTGAAGCGTAGAAAGTTTCCATATGAGGGACTATGGGCACTTGTAGGAGGAAAAGTCGAAGTCGGGGAACATGGTCCAGCAGCTGGACGGCGTGAGGTTCTAGAGGAAACTGGTGCGAAGGAAATCACTGATTACACGCTCAAGGGAATAGTATCTGAAAGACTAATCAAACCTAATGGGGATATACTCGCCCACTACTTCATTTTTGTTGGATGTGCTAGAATCGAATCATTCAACAAACATCACGATGAGGGCGATCTAGCTCTATTCAGTAAAGAAGGTCTAGAAGCAATCCAACAAGAAGTATTGCCTTCAGACTATGAAATGTTTTCTAGATTTGCAGATTCTCCTACCGGTCCGATTGCTTATCATGAGGCAGAATTGATACAGGATGATGGGAAATACATATTGAGTTACTATCGAGAGGTTACTCCTTGAAGATTGGTGATATCGAGATCAGAGCACTGGCCGCTGAAAGCATGGGTGTTAGATCACTTTGTAATTATGTTACTACTCCTGATGTATCGATTCTATTTGACGCGTCAGCTGCGCTTGCTTTTCGCCCGCCGCATGAACCGCATCCAGAAGAGTATCGTGCTCTTGAGCGTGCCCTCGAAAGAATCCGAAAATATGCAGAAATTGCAAATGTTCTATCAATATCTCACTATCATTTTGATCATGTTCGACCAGGGACAACCAATTGGCACTACAATTTCAGTAGTTTGGAGGATCGGCAACTCATTTTCGGGGATAAGAAGATACTTGCCAAAGATAGTCGCGAGAATATCAATCCCTCTCAGAGACGCCGTGCTTTCTACTTTGAGAAGGACCTTCAGGGTACTTCCGATATAAGCTGGGCGGATGGACGAACATTTGAATTTGACAATACAACTATCTCCTATTCAGAACCACTTGCACATGGCCCGGATAATTCCAGACTGGGATATGTTCTTGCAACTCTTGTTGAATATGGTGATTTCAAGGTTCTCTATGCTCCAGATGTGCAAGGTCCAATCAGTAAAAAGACACTCAGCTATATTTTGAATCAAGAAGCTAATCTGATTATTCTAGGAGGGCCCCCTGCATATTTAAAGCGATTTTCTGAACAAGAATCACAGGCTGCCCTATATTCACTAGCAGCGCTGGCAACAGTAACCCCTTTCCTGGTCGTCGATCATCATCTTATGCGATTTGTTGATTCGGAAAAATGGATTGCTCCAATTAGGTTGGTTGCAGAGAGGACTGGCAACGAAATTCTATGTATGGCCGAGTTGGCAGGAGTACAACCGCTTTTTCTCGAAGCTAATCGAGATTCACTATATGCAAATAATCCTCCTTCTGATGAATTCATGGATTGGCTAGCATCCAGCGAGGAATATAAGATTGAGAACAAGCCTCCTATCTGATTTTGTGCTGGTTAATCCACCTAGAGGACATCCTAGCTTTCTTTTAGGGTATAGAATTCTAAAGTTGAGTTGACATGGATTCTCATGATATTACAATTGACAAAAGTGTTGACACAAATACTATCAAGTATCTACTTGGAGAATTAGGCATTCAAACTTTGACTCTCATTGCACAAGGATGCACAAAGAATGAGGAAATCAAGAGTCTAAGCACAATCACTGATTCGTGTTTAGAGGTTAAAATACCT
>CAYMLT010000346.1:970-3634 GCA_964391265.1 uncultured archaeon | reverse complement strand
TGAGAAAACAATAAAGATTGAGCTTCCTTAGTTCAGTAATCCCGGTAGATTTCCAATTCTCAAATGGATTTGCATAGGCAAAGAATCTTGTGAGTAAGGACTTACATTTCCTTACTCATCATCCAATTCAGTTTTTGGTTCGTAGGACTCCTGTGGCTATTAGCAGCACTCTTGGTATTGCAACCATTGGTTGCACTATCGCTAATGTTGGACTCAGTAGCAAAAGCTGCCCTAAGAATACGCATAACCATCCGATGAGGAGTAACAAAGCTCTAGTTCGATAAAATGGATCAGTTTCTCTTTGCACTGCAGCTCCTAGCAGGAATACCGAAAAGAATGCAACACTGACAACAAAAACAAGCGTGATGTAGTAGATATACGGAATTGCAGTCAGGTTCAACGCATAGTGAGAAAGGCCATACGGATCTGTATGTGTCCATTCAACATTGGAAATTGCTATTATGACGAAATTGAAAATCCCTGTCATGAAACTATATGCAATGGCAATCTTTGTTATCAGTGCAGTATTCGTTCCTGCTTTCTCTATGATATATGGATATGCCAAGAATACAAACAAGGGAATAACCATCAACGGATACATATAATTTGAAAACAGCCAAAGGAGTACTTCTTCTGCGGATTGGATATCAAAGAATCCTCGCATCCAATAAGAATACGCACTTGCTGCATATGCGATGAGAAACGCAGTGAATGCCAATGTTAGTCGATTTCTGTTTTTCAAATATCTCTGTATAAGAAGAAGGATACATATAGTAACAACCATGGCTGTTACTACAAATCCATAATGTAGGATACCAAATGCCATATTCCAAACCTCTAATTCGAGTGCCAATACAAAACCATGAATGCTCCCTGTTTATTCTAACCTTGTCTGTTTTGCAGCGAAATTACTTTCTGTGACTAATGAATTGCCTTAGATTGTCTGGAAGATTAATATACTACAGAGGGGATTTTTGCTTATGGCTGATTTACAGATAGATGAAATCGTTGTTGGAACCGGCGAGTCTCCTACTGTAGGACAGACTGTAGTAGTTCATTATACCGGATGGCTAACCAACGGAAAGAAGTTCGATAGCTCAGTAGATCGAGGAGAGCCTTTTGAATTTCGGATCGGTGTCGGCCAGGTAATTCAGGGATGGGATCAAGGTGTCCTAACAATGAAAATTGGCGGCAAGAGAAAGCTGACAATACCCCCCGAACTAGGTTATGGCGAACGTGGTGCTGGTGGCGTGATTCCTGGAAACGCAACTCTCATTTTTGAGGTTGAGCTTCTCGGATTGAAATAGCAATGCTTTGTACATTTTATCAGAAGTCATAGTACAATGAGAATCCAATGTAAATGCATCTCTTGACACCTTCGCAAAAATCTGAATCCGAAAGAACTCCTTATCGCTCTAGTAACGAATCTAGGGGGTGGTCCACTTGCGGGCATTATCGAAAGCTTCCTTTGCCTTTTCCTGTTTTCCTTGTTCTCTCAAGACAACGCCTAGGCCCGTCCAAGCTAATCCATATCTCGGCTTAATTTCTACTGCTTTTCGAAACAATTCCTCAGCTTCACTGCTTCTTTTCTGTCGTCCTAACAGATTACCCAAATGATACCAGGTTTCAGCAGACGAAGGTTGAAGACCGACTGCTTTTCTAATGGATGCTTCCGCATCATTGTATTTGCCCATTGCGACCAATATTGCGCCAAGATTGAACCAGGCCCGATAAGATGACGCATCCAAATTTGCGGCCTTATGATATGCATCCGCTGCATTCTCTAGCTTTCCCTGTTTCTTCAACACATCGCCGAAATCGATCCATGTTGAAGAATCTGAAGGTTCATACTCAAGCGCTTTTTTGAAAGCATCCTCGGCTTCCATAATCCTATCAAGTTGATTCAATGTTGCTCCTAGATTCATCCAGGATATTGCCAATGTTTCATCAAGTTCTATGGCCTTTCTGAAGGCTTCTTCAGCTTCTCCATGCTTGCCCCTCATACCGACTACGATTCCAAGTTCATTCCAAGCGTTGGCATAAGATGGGTCTAGGTCAATAGCTTCTCTGATTGCCTCTTCTGCCTCATCGTACTTTCCGGACTGCAATAATTCAATTGCAAGATTTAACCAGGTCGATGCAGTAGTCGGTTCAGACAAGCAGTACTCCTCTCAGAATTAGTTATTCTAATACATATCTAATAATTGACGTGCAATGCCAATCTTAAGCATATGTAAGATGTCTGAGGTCTATGAACTGGCATTTAGGATTGTGAATAAAACTTGAATAAATGCTCAAGTGCCCGAGGGATTTGCCATTCTGCTGCTGGGTCGTAGAATTTCGGAAATTCAACATCGTCTGCAGTCATACCCTCTTTGATGGCCTTCAGGATAGTTTCTCTTATTTGCTTTAGATATTGAAGGTGTTCGTTCAAGTGAGCTTTGTCTACTACCTTTCCATGACCTGGTACAACTACATCAACGTCAAGTGACATGATGTGTTCGAAGCTCTCAATCCACGTATCGGGATTCCCAGTTTGGTCACTGATGTACGGCCAGTCATATGAAGCCAAGTTATCTCCTGTAAAGACAACTTTGTCGGTAGGAAAGTACGCCCACGAAGAGCATGAGGATGGCTATCTTGAAGCCCACGATCCACTCTTCG
>CAYMLT010000346.1:0-960 GCA_964391265.1 uncultured archaeon | reverse complement strand
ATTTCAACACGATGAGAACCATCTGCAATTGTGTATTTCTTTTCGAATTCAATGTCTGGTTCCCTAACCACTATTTCGGCTATTGCCTCCGCTTGTTCAGGTTTCTGTTTCTTCCAGTCCTCAAATTCCTCCTTGCTCCAATCTCCTTTGAGATTCTCTTTGATCTTCTTTTTGAGATGATGTGAGGCGATGATTTCTGTATCTTGGAATGTGTCAATACCAAATACATGATCACCATCAATATGAGTAAAGAAAACATACTTGATTGGTAAATTGAATTCATCCTCCAAGTACTTGCGCATCTGACGGGATTGCACGGGATACAGTAAGGTATCAATCACTACTACAAAACTATCAAGAGCGACTCCAGCGGCATTTACATTATAGAAGTTATTGTCGGTTGCTACTACGACTCTAGGCGATATATCCCTAATCTCAATAGAGTAATCCGAATTATCCATCTCTATCTCCAATATTTATTTGTACGCATTCAATATAAGATATCTATACTCGGCAATGAGATGTCCCCTAATATTGCCAAATGTTGCCTTTTACTAAGAAAAGAAACCTACTGAATCTCAACTACAACAGCAACAAGTGACACAACAACTGATACAGGAACGGCTACCCCGCCACCTGGTGATAGTACGCTCATTATCATCATAATCATGATGAAGAAGAAATGACACCTATCTATTGTGAGGTGCCGGGTAACTCCAGCACATCGCTATGGTTTTTCTGGCATCTCTTTCTGTAACACCTGACTAAGAACTAGATCTCGTAGAGCTTCTGAGATACTTGCGGAGTGCTCCTTTTCTTCTTGATTCTCATCTTTCACGTGAACTGATACATCGAACTTCTTCAAAGCCTTCTCAATCTTCCTCAATCCAGAAACATCTGTGTGTATTCCAACGCCAGATTTACTGAGTACTTGATATCCAAGAGCAGTAAGCCATAGGT
>CAYMLT010000345.1:0-3635 GCA_964391265.1 uncultured archaeon | reverse complement strand
TGACCGATCTCGAAAATCAAAACCCCTCGAAATGGAAGGGCTTGAACAAGCGGCTCAGGACGAATGAGAACTTGCTTGAGGACTTCGTCAACGGAGGAAACAACTAATGGCACTTGCAAAAGTTGGAAACACAACAACTGGGAAGATGAACAAAAAGATGGCTAAGGTTCAATCAACCGATGCCGTCGCACATGCATTCCTGTTCAATCGAATCTAAACATGGAGGATGATACTTATGGCAATCGCAAAGAATGAAAGGCGTATCAATGGCAACCGCCCACGCAGAAGGATCTGCTGTGAAGCAATTGCTCGCGCATACATTTACGCAATAGGTAGATAGTCATGACCGATGAAAACGTCGATTATCTCCCTATGAAACGAACTGGTGAGAAGGATCTTCAAACCAATGTCCGTTATGTGTATTCACTAATGGATGTGCTCGCGTTAGAAGCGACGTGAGCACACCTGCGTATTTTTTGATTCCTATCATGCTCCTTGAGAATGTAAGAGCGGGATACAGAATCACCAACCTATGGATACAGAGTTTCTTTTTATTGAAATATGAACTGTCCCGTGATTGTAGAATATGTTCTTTTAATTAAAGAACTCTCTGCAAATTGAATAGAAGGATTTCAAATATGGCAGTAGCCCCAACTAAAGCAGATAAAATAAAGGAATCACAAAAGGCATGGAAGGCTGGTGTGGCGGCATTAGCTAAACACAAGTTCATCACCGCTGCAGAAAAGGCACCTATGGCATCAAAGTACGATGCGCAGTTCAAGGCGCTAATTGATGCTGAAAAGGCCAAAATGAAAGCCAAAGCCAAGAAGGCCAAGTAAACTTAGCTGCAAATGGGGAGGAGAAATACGCTCCTCTCCTCTCTGTTTTTCTCTTAGTTCGTTCTATATGCTTCTTGATAGTCTGTTCATTATCTTTCTAATACCGGCAGCCATATTGGATGGAATAGACTGCTGTTCTATCTGGTGTTCGAGATGGTATCTAGTCCGAAACGTACTCTTCCGATTCCGAGTACATTCTCTATAGCTGCAAGAGATCCAGAAAATGGGGACCTTGGTGTCATTGTGCAATCAAAGTTCCCTGCCGTGGGAGCAATGGTTCCATGGGCATGGGCTGAAGTAGGTGCAGTTGCCACACAGGCATATGCTAATGTGTCATATGGGGAGAGAGGTCTCTATCATATGCTAGAAGGCAAATCCGCCTCTGAGGCTCTCAAAGAATTGGTTGATAGTGATGAGAAGGCAGCCCATCGTCAAGTTGCGATAGTTGACGCAAAAGGTCGAGTTGCAACTCACACTGGGAAAGAATGTATAGATTGGGCAGGCCACGTTACTGGGGATGGGTTCTCATGCCAAGGGAACATCCTGGCAGGAGAAGCAGTGGTCAATGATATGGCAAAAGCATATGAGCAGAAAAACGGGGATATTATTGACAAACTCTTTGCAGGATTGAAAGCAGGTCAAGCCGCTGGTGGAGATAAACGTGGTATGCAATCTGCTGCAATTCTTGTCGTTAGGAAGGGGGCAGGGTATGATGGTGGAAATGACCGTATGGTGGATGTTCGTGTCGATGAGCATCCTAGTCCTATTGAGGAGCTTGAACGTGTCTTTGCAGTTTACGATATGACATTGCTAAGTCGAGAGAATCCTTCGTTTCTCTTTCCCATTGATGGACCTGTTGCCAAGAGAGTTCAAGAAGCACTTGTTGATCTTGGATATCTGAAGGAAGTATCATTTGATGAGTATTGGACCGCGGATGCTGAAACCGCTTTCCAAAAGTGGATGAGCGTAGAGAACTACGAGAACAAATACGTTGAAGGCAAGGTCTGGAAAAGCGTGATGGATGCGCTCTTTGCTCAATGGGAGAACCGCTAACTCCTATTCTGCGGCCAAGGTTTCCACGTCGGGTCTGTGGATACACTCAGGTGTTCCATGATAATGCCAGATGCATCCTGAATCATATCCTCCTCCAATTGTGCACCCAACCAACATCAAAGTGACAATTCCTGCAAAGAAAAACGCTGAAGGCCAAGCTGAATAGGGCATGAATGACAGAGGGACAAAAAAGATAGAATATACCGGAATCAATACTCCCAGAAGAACCAGATAGTATCTCCATGAGTGTGGTCCATTATCATTGCTTAGTGGCATACAGAATCATTAGTAATATTCACTAATTCAATAATAATGATAGGTTCTCAGAAGTAGAAGACGTAACAATGGAGGAGGTCAGCTATGCTGCCTCCCCCATTTTTAAACTAATGCCCTTAGGTTTACAGGTCGTAAGCCTTGAGGGTCTTTCTCTTGTTGTCTTTGCATCGTGCAGCTGCAGACATAAGCATGCTACCAATTTTATCATTGATTGCATCATATGCGTCTGAACCGACCATCATATCATGGTCCTTTGCAAATGTCTTTACAGCACTCTTCACGAAGAAGGTTGGGAATTTTGCTTTAGCTGGTTTCTTAGCCATTTTATATACACCTCATTTCAGGTAGACACACTAAACCGCCGTTAAACAACGTTAGGTGCACACCCCTCGACTAATCGAGCGAGTTAACGCTAGCTAACTTGTTAATAAGGCTATGTTGTGTGAAATGGCTTCTAGCGCCATTTTTTATCTACTAGAGCCTATTTTGGCAGTATTCTTTAATATAGTTAACGGTATGGCGCGTTCTATGAGCGTTTTACGTCATTCTTGGCGCCATTCCATTTCCTCTTTCTAGTATATAGAGAATGGATAACAGGACGTAAACGGTACCATAGAATGAAAGCCCTTGAATAATAATACTAGGCGACCAGTAGAAGATACCCTGCCTGAATAGTAGACTAGAAATGATGGCTAATGTAACAATGCTGTTGAAAAAGATTGACCAGACCAGTAACAAGGTTGTGGAGTATTTTCTGCTCTTCATCTGAATTGGATCATTATCTTCTTCTGAGAGCGATTGGAACTCCTTTTGCCAATACTCGTCATGCTCGTTCATCATTGCGCCTCAGTTCTACTGATTCTTCCTTCATAAGCGCTTTCTTGGTGAAAATGTTGTATCAACTGTACTTACACCGAACAGAAGCTTTATATTAATAATGTACATTATTACAGTTAGTGTAAAGATAATGTTCGATGACATAGATGAGTTCGACTGGGATGATGAGTTCGACTCCGATGAGGAGGAGGATGAAGACCGCTTAGAACGGCTCGAAGAGATTGAAGATGAGTTAGTTGACAAGGACGATGAATTAGTAGATCGCGAGGACGAGGTAATTGACAAGCAAGATGAGATTATCGATAGGATGGACGATGTTCGAGATCGCATTGAAGATGGCGAATTAGATGCTGAGGAGGAACTGGAAGATCTTTCCGAAGAGCTGCAAAGTAATATGGGAACAATGAAACGCGAACTCGCAGAGATTCGCCGCATGAAGGAAGACCTCAGAAAAGAGATTGAAAAAGTTCGACAAGAAAAAGCAAAACGGATTGCCACTACTCGAGCTCATGATATTCCCAGGGTGGCTCGTGCTCCCAGGGCACCACGCGCACCAAGAGCTCCCCGTGCACCACGTAGGGCTGCTATTGTAGATTTCTCCTCTTTAACCGATGACCTCGAAGACATGAT
>CAYMLT010000344.1:0-3638 GCA_964391265.1 uncultured archaeon | reverse complement strand
CATCAACCCAAGTAATCTCGCTGACTCTCTTCTTGTCGTATTGTGCAACCCTTTCTTTATACTCTTCAAACCCGACAACATACTTCTCAACGAACTCCTTATTGTACAGGTTTCTTTGGATAATCTCATTTGCTATTCCAAGAGCCAAAGCGCCATCAGTGCCCGGTCTAATAGTAGTGTGAATATCTGCCATTTTAGCATACGGTGTAGTTCGTGGGTCTATTACGATTAGCTTTGTACCACCATCAATCGCTTCTTGAATCACACGCTTGCTACGAATGCTGGATTCGAACTTGTTTGTCCCCCAGATAACAATGCATTTTGAATTCGCCCAGTCACTCAATTCATGAGGTGGAAATGGACCGACATTGAAGCGAGCTCCCTCATAGGCTCCCTCAAAACAGATCTCGACAATTCCAGGAATCATTCTACAACCAAATGCATTACAAAAACGAGAAGCATATCTTGGAGCCATACCATCATTGCCAGAGCCTGAGTAGATACCTACCGCATTAGGACCGTACTGCTCTTTTGCTTCATTCATTTTCTCTGATATTTCGTCTAGTGCGGCATCCCATGAAATCCTCTTGAATGTCCCATCAGTCTGTTTCCTAAGTGGAAATCTCAGACGGTCATCATAGTATGTTCTGAGAACATGTGCGTAGCCCTTAGGACAGCATCTACCCAATGTGTAAGGATGATTCTCATCTCCCTCTAAACGAACAATCTTGCCATCCTCAACATGAACCACATACGCACAGAGGTCTGGGCAGTTGAGTGCGCATGCACTGTAGAATTTCTCAACGGGCATTGCTTAGGGCTTCAAATATCCGCGTGCTGGATAACTTTTCCTATAAAGTGACCATTTTTCCCATATGTGACCAGTGAAGTGGTCACTTTTGCTCAGAAGTACAATATCATGTGACCAGTCTATGCTACATTAGAAGTCTTATTAGAATACATGATTTCAAAACGATATTCAGAAAGGCGATAATTGATGGTCGAACAGGTTGATACAGACAAGTCCGAAATGCCGGACCCTGCTAACATTAAGATTGTAGAATACAGTGATGATTATGCCGCAGCTTTTGCAAAGATGTTCAATTCATGGAATGAACTCTGGCCAGGTGGTTTCACTCAAGGTGTACCATATACTGAGGACCGCGTAAAGAAACAATATGGGCAGATGAAGGCAATTGCGCTTCTATTCGCAGTTGATTCGGAAACTAACACGCCAATAGGTATGTGCACACTGCACGACCACTGGAGAGATTCCGATGCCGCATACGTAGGCACGCTCGGCGTATCTCCCGAAGCTCTCAACAGGAAGGTTGGGAAGCGCCTTCTCCTTGAGGCCATTAGAATCGTAACAGCAAAAGGCAAGACACGAGTTGATTTAGGCACTTGGCCTGGCAACATGAGAGCTGTTCCCCTTTACAAGAAAGTTGGAATGATGTGGAATCCTACTGGTGATGGCGTGCAGATGGAAGATTATGTTCCGGGCATTCTGAACCATCCATTATGTCGTCCATTCTTCAAAGAATTATCCGCCGAACAAACTTGGTATAATGCTCATGTGCGGGAAATTGTTCAGGCACCTGATGCATTCTCAGAAGATGGTATGGACATTTTTCCCTATAGATTCGAAAACGGAAATGATTACCTTTCAATTGTCGTAGACAAGCATTCACGAGATATTACATCAATTGAGAAATCCACTAATGGCTCATCTCTGAAGGTTGTAGCTAAAGTTAGTAATCACAACGTTCTGTGTGGAGTTCCAACAGATTACACCTTAGAGATTGAAAACAAATCGAACGAAGCATTGGAAGTACCTATCAGACTTGAAGGATTCAAGGGTCTAACTTTTTCGGCCGAATCTTCGACAACCCTTAAGATTCCTGCAAATGAGAAAGCAAGTTGGGTTGTACCCTTTATTCTTGATTCTGATGCTCCAATACATCGTCAGAATCTAAGAACCCCCGTTATTGATGCTGAGATGAGAATCGATGGCGAGAAATGTTACCTGAAAACTGGTCTTGTAATCAAGCCACTTGCTGAGGTTAGAATGAGATTAGAAGAAATAAGAATCTCACCTGGCGGGAAATCATCGGTACCACTTTCAATATTGAGCGCATCAACCGAAAAGTGGTCGGGGACAATTCACATCGAATCACCATCACCTCTTCTCAAGATTACTCCTACCGAACACGGCATCGAGATGCCCGCTGAAGGTTTTGCGGGGGTTGAAATAATCGCTGAGGCAGATGATGATCTAGAACCCGGAACATACGATCTTTGGGTTCACATGACTCTCTCAAACAGTGGAAATCAAATCACCACTCGTAAATTCAGAGTCCCTGTGTATTGTTTGGATAATGGTGCTATTGCCATTGGCCAAGAAGATCGGTTGCTGCGAAAGACTGCTGCAAATGATAACTACTTCGCAACCTTCGCTGATGAGGGAGCAATCCTTCGACTGAGGAACGCATCTGGAACAAGAATGGGTTCATTCATGCTCCGCTCACAGATAGGACCACCCTTCGGTATTGATACCTTCAGATTTGCTCCAAGGAAATTTGAGAACAAGGATGTCAAAGGAAACAAGGTTCTATCAATGAAAGCAAAGCATCCTGAACAACCGCTACTAGTTGAGGATAGAGCCACATTCGAGAAAGGAACTGGTATTGTCATTCATGAGTTATGGGTTACCAACACTGGAAAAGATTCTCATACACTGCAAGCTCGGATATATGGCGGTGGAGGAGGCATTAGTCTAAATCCTGGAAGGTCCTGGCTACCCCTGAAGGATGGTGTTATTGAAGAAGCCGTAGGTGAAGGATTCTTCGCTTATCCCGTGTTGTCTGGGAATCCTGAAGCATTTTCAGAGGGCTGGATGGCATCCTCTAATGAGAATGGTGTAAAAGGTCAATTCTGGGATCTTAATGAAATTGAAGAAGTCCGAGTTGGAATGGGTCAGCTAATTTTCCTTCAATCTCCAAGTGTTATTCTTGAGGCAGGAGAAACACGTCGCCTGACCAGAATTTGGATGGTTTGCAATTCAACAGATTGGATGGATGTAAGACGATTATATCAAGCAAGAGTTTTGCGAGAACAACACTTGCACATCACTGAAGATATGATCAAATCTCGACCAGCTTTCGATTTTGATATCTCTCCTGTCATGATCACATCCATTGGAGAACACCAGATTGATGTAACTGCAAGAAAGGCACTTGTAGCTCCATTACCAGTTAATTTGGCCGTGGAAGCACCAAAGGGGTGGATGGCAGAATTGCATCTTGCTGAGCCTTCTGGAAACGATAGAGAAGACCTTTCTAGACTGGATGGACATCCAATACAGGATCAGGAATTGCTATCTATGAAAGTCATTCCCACGAAGGATATCCAAGATCGATTTGCAATTCATACTGGTTCACTCAATTTGACACTGACTAGTTCCAGAAGAACTCCATTCCATATGGTCCAACTAGGTGCTTCAGGAAACGAAGTTGTTGTAGAGGAATCAGAAGAAGAGGGCTTGAAGGTCTTTACTGTTCGGAATGGACTAACCGAGTTCAAAGTTTCTGCTGATTATGGAGGCTGTCTATACTCTCTAAAGAATAGCAAAGGAACCG
>CAYMLT010000343.1:0-3688 GCA_964391265.1 uncultured archaeon | reverse complement strand
CGCAACAAAGGTGGCAACCCATGAGTGTGTGTAATATGGTACTGTCCATATAGCGGCTCCTGCGAAAAGGTGTACAATTCTTCTGGTAAATTCCGATCCTACGTTCATCTTTCTTCGTGCTATATCTGCTATAATTAATGTCAGAAGTGCATATAGTACAGCAATGAAGAAAACCACGACATCTTGTAGGGTAATTACCAGATCGATTTGCAATTGCACTTGCTCCAACAGCAAGCACTGGGAAACCTAAGGATATACTTATTGGCATTCAGCAATTGGCTATTCACTAGTGAATGATTCTAATCCCGATTCACGCTCAAGTGCAACAATTGCAACTTGCACTCTTTGCTTGGCATCTGCGAGCTTCATTCCTCTCGAAGATATCCAAACTCTCATTATTCTAGTTGTTCCATATCTCTTGGGCATTGATTTTATCCAAACCCCAGGGTTTTTCATCATAGCTTTGAGGATGTATGGTGCAAATACTGATTCGTCAACAATCTCGAATTCGACTATTTCTTCATAGTACGCGCCAACTGAATTCTTAATAATCCATGGCCCGACAGCGGTTTTCCAGATATCCTTCAATTCGCTGGGCACTCCTGGAAGACAAAATATCGTCGTTCCTTCCTCGCGTATCATGACTCCAGGAGCTCCTCCCACGGTATTATCCAGAGCTACACTACCTTGTGGTATTGTAGCCATCTTCAAACGAGTTTCAGTAATGTCAGCTGAGTCCACAATCTTCTGCTCGAACAGCATCTTGTATTGTCGTTCTACTATGGCAATAGCTTTCGAATCTTCAACCAACTCTCTCTCTAGGGCCACTGCTATTGCGGCCAAGGTCATATCATCGTGGGTTGGTCCTAAGCCTCCTGATGTTATAACTATGTCACATTCTTTGGATAGAAACTCTAATCCCTTCCCGATTTCCGCAATCTCGTCTCTTACCGTGACTAGGCGTCTCATTTCTGCACCCAACTCGACGAGTTGTTTCTCCATCCAGTTTGAATTTGTATCTAGAACGTGACCATCTAGTACCTCATTTCCTATTGCTAAGATTCCTGCTCGAAGTCCCCGGTTACTCAATTATCTCCTCTCCGTGATGGACTGATAATTCGTGGTCCAATCCAGAACTAAACTCTTTCATATGATTATATCGTTCACGGGCAATGTTTCTGCCAAGAGGGGTGTGCATACTCTCCGCAATTTGCGACCCCAGAGGAAGGAAATCTCTTAGAAATTTGGCAATATCCTCAATCTTCTTGCCAACATCCATCCTTGTCGAATTAATGATTCCATGAATAAATCCTACCATTCCAAGTTTATCGAGTTTGTCTGCTTCCCATAAGATTTGAGCTTCAATTGGATTCAATCGTTCTCTAAGAGTCAGTCCCACGTGTTTGCGTATTGTATCTTGAACCCTCTCTATGATGACTTTGTCATATCCATGATTTTGAAGAATATCTCCCGCAATTCTGGCACTTTTTTCACCATGTTCATTGACGTTAGATACTCCTGGCTTAGCAATGTCATGTAACCAAGCTGCAAGTGCGATTACCTGCATGTCTGCTTTCATGGTCTTGGCAATATTCTTAGCAAGTTTCACAACACGTCTTGTATGATCTAATCTATAATCATAGAGAGATTCTTTTGAAGAATTGACTGCATCACGCCACTCCTCTCTCGAACTTGGTCCCGTCCTATTCTCAAGAATCTCTTCAAGTTTTCGCTCTATATCATCGCTCAATTGTATCACCGTAGTTTCTTATATAGCCGGTATGAGTTTTCAAGAATAATTGCTCTCATCTCTTCTTCATCTTTTCTCAGAATCCGCGAAACTTCTGCCAAAGCTACTGAAATGTTAGTAGGAACATTTCTCTCTCCTTTTATTGGAGCCAAAACCGGACTGTCTGTTTCAAGAAGCAGTCGTTCCAATGCAACTGCTTTCACTAGTTTTTGCTTTTGAGGAGAACGTATCACCGATGTGGGAATTGAGAAGTAATATCCGTAATCCTCCGATGCAGTTCTAGCGTATCCGCTCTTTCCATCGAATGCATGCATATGGACATTCACAATCTCAGATTTGTAAAGCACCTCCAATGTTGCTTTTCCCGCTGACCTAGAATGTACTTGAACTGGGAGTCCAAGTTCCACGGCAAGCTGGAGCATTTCATTAAAGCCATTCAGCTGTTTGACACGGTCAGAGTGTTCTCTGATGAGATAATGATCAAGCCCAATCTCCCCTATAGCAATCAAATCATCACTGTTTTCCCGTATAAACTCCACCGCTTCTCCCGAATCTGAAAACTGAGTTGGATTCAAACCCAATGACGGAAAAATGTGGGAATACCTTGATGCTATATCTAATCCCTTGGACCATGATTCCTTTGTTATCGCTGATGAGATAATAGCTATATTTTCATTTCTCGCAGTTATCGCAACATCGTCAAGGTCTTGATCGAATAAGGAATCTTCAAGATGACAATGTGTATCAATGATTCGAAACATCATTCTGCACTAGGAGTTGATGACAAGCGATTTGGTAATCAGAATATCGGTGTATGATATTGATGGAGTTGCAATCTATTTTAGTAATTCTCCAAAGATGTTTTTTCTCCCTGCTATTATAACCTCAAGAAATCAAATCAATCTGCTTCCTCAGAAACTTCGTTCTCCGATTCCGAATCTGTCGTGGATTCAATTGCTTCATCCCCTGTTCCACTAATGCTGAGATCTTGGAATCCCTCTCCTACTTTAGAAATATACGGCAGCCCGAAAAGGTTACCAGTCAGAGCCACAGCTCTGTCAGCTAGAGCAAAAGCTAAACCCAATTCCGTGCCTTGACCAAGTACAAAGAAGACCAATGCAAAACCTCCTTCGACAATTCCTAATCCTGCTAGCGACACTGGGATGAATGAAACTGCCGTCAAAGCTGGGAATAGGAATAGATACCACTCGATTGGAATTACTAGACCCAGTGCAAACCCTACAGCAATCCATCTGAGTGCGGTCAACAGCCAGCCAAGAACTGTGATTAGAAACGCTACAATTGCCTTTCTTGGAGCATAATCTGCAGAATCTGCATATTTCGCATATCTGCTGTACAATCTATTAATGAATGGAATTCTGTCAATAATGGGCATTAAGAAACTTGGAATCTTATTGAATGCTAGAATCGCAAATCCCACTGTTAACGCAATAACAAATGCAAGTGAAAGGAAACCATAAAGGAACATGTTCTGCGATACACCAAGGGCGAAGAAGATGGTCAGCATCGCCATGGCAAGCAAACATGCCCGCAGAAGAAAATCAAAGATTTGTCCAAAGAACATCACGTTCAAGGTTTCACCTTTTCCAATCTCGGGAGCGTTCTTGTTGACGATTAATGGAGTTACAAAATAGCCTGCTCTACCTGGAGTGATATCTGCAAGAATCATTCCTCCTAGATTTGCTTTGAAAATTGGAACAAAGAGATCTAATCGCTCCAGCAGATACGCCATACGAAGCGCGGTAACAGATGTGGCAACTATGTGGATGAGAATTCCCACAATCAGCCACTCAATTGAAGCTTGAACCAGAACTTGCCAAAGATCCTCTGGATTGGCTAACCAAATCACAAGTAAAAGGAGGGATACTCCAATGAATAGTCTTAAAATTGTGCCTCTACTTATCCTCATTCTCTAAT
>CAYMLT010000342.1:1564-3721 GCA_964391265.1 uncultured archaeon | reverse complement strand
ATGGCCGCCGATGGCCCAAAACAGAGGCAAAGATATAACAGACATAGAACGAGAATAGACCCAACCGCAATATGGTGCGCTGAAAATTTAGTCAACGCCACGCCCCCAAAAATCCGACCGACTGCGCTGATAAACATCACCATAGCCCCGGCCCATGCAAATGGCATCGTAGACAAGGCACCCCTTGCTTCTGCAACAAAAGATGGCATCCAACTGCCCAAAGCAACGATGGAACCCCAAGACATGGCATGTAAACAACCGAGTGTCCAACCTTTGGGAAGCCAGACTATCTGTCTGAGAGACGAAGGCCGCCCCGGAAAACCGTTTGGCCTGGCAAAAGAGAGGATGGGAAGAAACATCATAAGAAGGAGGCTAAAGCACGCAGGGATCATGTAAATGAAGTGCCAGTTCATTTTCATGAGCAAGGGAAGAAGCAGATAAACGACGATGCTCCCCAATGATATACATCCGGCCATATAGGCCTGGTAGGAACCGCTTTTTTTCGGGGAAACGCTGAGCGCCACTAATTTCATGTTGACGGCAAAACTCATCCCTGTGCCGATGCCGCATATGGTGCGGGCGATGAGGGCGAAATAGAAATCCGTACTGAGTAGAGGCAAAAGATTACTCAAACCCACCAGAGCCAAACAAACGGCCATGATACGTCCCACCCCAAAACGATCCGCAAGTATACCGCCTGGAATCAGCATCAGGCCGTGCGTCCACCACAAAGCGCTGATCAGGATGGATATATGTACATAGGAAACCTGATACAGGGGCATCAGCGCATCAAGTGCGGCCGGAATATTCATCAGGGCCATGCCCAGATTCAGTGCCACCGCCAGGGAAAATAATACCATCCGGTTCAACGGTCAAATCTCCATACAATAGATTGAAAAAAGCCGCTTATAAGATCAGGATTGTTGCGCTGAATGGTAAGAGTGGGATGCTTGCGAATCAGCCAGGAACAGAAGGCCGTTCGATAGATGGCTACCGGATCTGAAGATCCAGCTTTTCTTTCCGTTTTCAAGGTAAGATGATATCGTCGGATAAACGCTTAGACAAAATTTTCAGAAGGCTCCATGATCACCTCGACCGCCAATGCCGCCGCCTTGGCAGTAACGAGCCCGCATTTGTCATGGTAAGGTTTCTTGATAAACAACGCCCATTCATCCTGGTTTCCCATATCCCAGTATCTCCCTGTAACCTTTCGCTGAACCTCCCTGCATGTCATGCCGTCAAATTCATGGTTAAACCTGTTTACAAAATCGTGTCCCCGCTGTACCGCCTCTTTGTGTTTTCGAATAGCATCCGACATGGGAAGGTCTTCTCGAGGTAAGAGAGGTTCCATTTTATCGGATCCATAGACCAGTCCAATGGCCATCACTCCTGCGATGGCAGCCGCACACATCTCTTGATGATAGGCGATACCCCCTGTAAGAGCATCCATCGACTGAAACAGCGGCTGAAACTTTTCTGGATCGCAAATTCCCAGACACTCTTGTATGGCGGAAAGGGTGCTCCTCCCACAACCGCCATATTCTTCCTCATAAGACTGGGCCGTTTTTGCGACCACGTCCAAAAGTCTCTCTTTTTCTTCGGCATTCATTTGAAACAGGCCACCTTGAATCCTATCCCGGTCAGGGGGAGCATTTGTGTCGATGGCTGATGCCATTCTGACGTTACGCTTTCAGTTTTTTGTCTTCTTCGGTAATCTTTCCTAAAAAGACATAGTCTTCCGGTTCATATTCCCCTGCGTTCGGCACTGAATAGACACCGCAAATCTCAACTTCCTCATCGGGATCCAAGGCACGAAACCAGTGAATCTTATTCTCGGGAACAAATACGGCCACCCCGGGGGAGATTTCATAGTCTTCAACGGTACCGTCTTCATGCTCCATTCCGACAACGCCACGTCCTCGAATACCGAACATGACCTCCTCAATATCCGCATGGTAGTGCTTCTCGTGTGCGGAAAAGCCGGGAGGAAAAACCGTACGGAAGAGTGAAAGCTTTTTTGCGCCGGCAGTTTTGTCGCTAATCAGAAACCTGATATCCATATTTGCAAATCCCGCCTCACCTCTTGCACGCGGGGCGATCTCTACGTCGTCGACAGTTACTCTATATTGTTTCATAACATACCTCCAAATTTGGTAA
>CAYMLT010000342.1:0-1464 GCA_964391265.1 uncultured archaeon | reverse complement strand
GTCAAGTTTGATACGCCCGTAAAAAAAGCCTTTTTTACGGGCGATGGCTAATTATTGTCTCTTGCCCCGACCTGAGGACACTGCTCCGAATCGTGCATTCTTTGTTTACGCCCCTACCGGTTCCATGGGAGCGTCTGGGCCTTAATCCAAGAACTTTTCATCAAAGGGATAGAGGGTAAAGAGGACCGGTCCTTTATCCGTAATCACTACATCCTGCTCCAGCCTTACGGCCTGTTCCAGACCCGGTTTTCCGCTGTAGGTCTCAATCGCCATGTACATGTTCTGTTTGAACTCTGCAGGGAAATCAAGCGAAAACCCTCTGGAGATCCACATCCCCTCGTAGAGGGTCAGGCCGATGCTGTGGCCGAATTGAAACAGACTGCAGGTCTTATAAACGTCATCATCATATTCAGGGAAATGTTTGGCCGCATCTGCAGTGGTCTTCCCCGGCCATGCCTCACTCACCGCTCCCATCGTGGTATCCATCGCCTCTTTGTACAACTTCTTTTCCTCCTTTGTGGGCGATACATCACCGCATATATGGGTCCGCGTAAAATCAACATAATATCCGCCGCCGGGTCCTCTGCCGCCGATATCCGTAATAACCAGATCCCCCTTACGGATCGGCTTGTCTGACCACCATCGCTGGTAAGGGTTTGTATTTCCACCCGACGCAACACAATGCGCCAGGCCCTCCTCAAAACCATGATCGGTAAAATACTTTATGATATTTCCCGCCAATTGACTCTCCGTAAGCCCGGGCCGTTTCAACCACTCGTTGGCGATCATATCCATGCACGAATCCCCTATGGCAGCCGATATCTTGCAGCACTCCAGCTCATCCACCGTCTTTATCACACGGGCTTCAGACATGGCAGGCCAGGCATTTTCCAACTTGACCCCCGCCTCTTCAAAGGCCGAGTGGACCCACATATCCATGATGTCCACACCGATCTTCTCTCCAAAGACCTTCTTTTCCTTCAATACATCCACGACACCGGCCACCATGTTCTTGACCTGTCGTTCCGTGGCCCCTTCCGACCATGTCCATGTAATGGCAGGATTGATCCTGCCCTGCAACCAGGGGCAGTTGAGCTTTGCCGCCTCCATATCCGAGCCCACGGTCTCAAACAGGATCGGCTCGCTGTCCCGGCACAACACGGCGTATCGAATGAATATGCTGTATTTCTACATCCCCTGATACACCCCTGTGATATACCTTACATTGGCGCCATGATAAAGTACCATGGCCCCCAGGCCGTGCCTTTCCATGGCGGCCTTTGCCTGTTCCAGCCGTTCCTTTCTCATGCGATCAAAATTAATCCTCTGCTCCCAGTCGGCACCCGTAATGCTGTAAAGACGCCTCGGGGAATAATGGTGAGGATACTTGATGTACGAATGATCAAGACCCGATCTCCTGATTTCAATTTCATCACTATTGCTCATTTTTGCTTCTCCTTTCCA
>CAYMLT010000341.1:0-3730 GCA_964391265.1 uncultured archaeon | reverse complement strand
CTACCTAATGGATATCTTCCGCATTATGAAACTGAGGACCTAGACAGAATGCTGCTGGGATACACCGATTTAGTTGATTTTGTCGGTACAATATCTGAGAATACCGCCCTTGTTGGGCTTCCTTCGACTGATAGCAGGATGGACTACATGGCATTCTTGGCTGAAAGCCACCTAGCACTAAGCTGGTGTAAAGATCTATTCCTGCACTACTGGAACCAAGTAGAATCAGTGCACCCGACTCCTGAATAGACATCTACCAAGTACACTGTCCTATTCTTGTAATGAAGTATCTTTCTCCAAATCCTTCCCTGCTCAGACGATATCATGGCGCAGAATCTATTTCAAACACATTGTGCAGCCAATCAAAGGCAACTTGCTCAAGTAGCTTGAGATTGTCTATTTGACAGTGCATGCTAGCACCATCTCTTTGTGTGAAGACTCTCATGTCCTTGATGTCACTCGATACATGCTCGTAGAACTCATGACTCTGCCTGATTTGTTCGTCAGAGTCGCCTTCTCCTACTAGACAGAGAACGGGACATGATATTGATTTTGGATCTACTGGTGGAATCCTCTTTGACAAAACCATGAGTTCCCTCATCGACTTGACCCGAGAAGCATCAGTAGCATGCTCAAGGGAAACCCTTGTGAATGGATTCACTTTTGCGGCCAGCTTTGTTAGTGCTTCAAAGATGAACGAAGGTGCATTCTGCAACGCACCTGGAATCTCCTCTGTAAGCAATGCGTCAATATCATAGAGTGGGGCGGCGAGTACAAGCGCCTTTATGCGATCATCAAAAGAAGCCTGATGCATCGCTTGATATGCTCCTGAGCTGAATCCGATTGCAGCCAGACGTTGGGAGTCGATTTCAGGTCGGCTAAGCGCATAATCTACCATGAATTTGTGGAATCCTGGTTCAACCATCACTTTCGCCGGATCTAGTGCTGGTAAATCCGGATAGAGTACTGGTGGTGCCCTTGAGCCTTCATATGCGAATGATAAGACGTTGAATCCTCTCTGTAATGCGGTTGCTCCTCCCCAAAAGTACTGGTCCTCTGGGTACATCTCGCCTCCATTAAGGATGATAACTGTTGGACGCTTAATCCCGCTATCATCAGGTGACATAAAATACCCCGGCATCTGGATTTTATCTTCGCCACGAATCCATGGGACTTGAATAGCCTCAATGTGCCTGTCAAGTGAAGAGGCTCCCTTCTGAAAACATGACACGAGTTTGTGATAGATTTCGTCACGTAATTTACCATGTACAGAGATTCCTATGATTCCTGTCCTGTAGTATGTAAACGCATGGAGATAAGATTCTGCGGCAGTTATTGTATATCCCCTCTTTAGTGCATCCTCCGCTCTCTCTTCGGATCTCCTGGCAAGAGATAACCACTCGTTGGCCCAACTCTCTGGATTATTTTCCTTAATCCTGTTTGCCGCATACATGATTTCACCAATCGATGAGCCGCAATGCGTAATATTCAGAATTGCAAACATTAGATAGAAGTCCATATCCTTGTTCTTGAAATAAAATCGGTACGATGATCTCTTTGCTATCCTATCCTGTTCATCATTTCCTTTCGTCTTTACCACCCATTTCAGGTTCTAATATGATAGCATACTGAAGAAAAGCATCTATGGTTGATGCCTTACATATAGGGTTGAATTATAAGGCTGAGGCCAATTGACTCGGTATGAGAAAAGTCACCATTGAACTGAAAACTAATCCGCAATTCAGACAGGCCCAGAGAGGCATCTTCGATAAGGTCGTGTCAATAGATGGGTTGCAGATATTCAGGGTAGATTTCAAGAGTGGTGATGCTCTGATGCTCACAGAATTTAAAATGAAGAAGGGATACTCCATTGAAGACGCCAAGATACCTCCTGAAGCTACAATTCTGGCAATTCTGGACGTAAAGGATGACACCTACACCTGCATAATGAAGCTGAAGCCGTATTCTGAATTAGATTCGATAGTCAAGAAATTCGACATCAATGTCGTATGGGATGCCCCATTGAGAGCCACGGAGGATAGACGCATCTATAGTGCAATTGCTGATCAAGAGAACATGAAGAAGATACTCTCTGCAATTACGCTGATAGGTGAAATAGAAAGAACGAGTTTTCACAAGGCGACGTACGGCGCACAAGGTATCCTCTCTTGTCTTACGACCAGACAGAAAGAAATACTCATTTTGGCAAAGAAGATGGGATATTATGACTATCCACGAAAGATAAACAGCGAAGACTTGGCGCAGATACTTGGCATCAGCAAGGCAGTCACTATAGAGCATCTTAGAAAGGCAGAGAATAGAATCATGACACAAATCATGGCAGGATATTAGTTTCTGCTTCTGAATAAGAAAACGACCAAAAGCAAAGAAAGCGCTTTCTTGCTGGAATACAGAACCGCATCTGCTACTCTCCATTTGAAATGGTGAATTTACAGCCCAAATCCTTCTTGTTCGTTTTCAAACAGATCGTATATAACAGAGGTCGGTTTTTGAACCGGTGCATGTAAAGTCTGAATGAATGAATCAGGAACGAAGGGACGAATATAGTCAAAACCTCTCAAGAATCCCTTGAAATCATGAAGTGTCAGATCCAGGCGAACACAGAAGGTATTTTGAGAACACATTATTACATATGCTGGAAATGGCAGTTCATAGAATGAAGAAATCACTGAATCAATCATATCATTTGACCGGATGAAACACGCAATGAAGAGAGAATCTTCGAATGGTGTAAAGATGAACTTGTACTCCTTTATGACCCCCTCTTTTTCCAACCTCCGTACTCTATCATTGACTTCTGTCTTCGATAGTGATAATGCTCTACCTAAGTCTCTAAACGTAATCTCATGATGCTCGCTCATCATTTTTAGAATAGCAATGTCTCTCTTGTCAAACTCAAGAAGAACTGTATTCATAATCATCTTGTGGGGAGCTGTTCTTCTGATTCGAATAGATTTTTCAAAATTCTCTCCCCATTCATCCCAGTCATATTCCCATCCTGATTGAATATTAAAGAATGAGAAATCTGCCTTCTTGAATTCAAAGTCAAGAATTGAGAGTAGTGTGAAATCTCGAATCAAGTTTTCTTTTTTTAGTGATTTGAGGTACGTCTCATTACTTCTCTGGTGATTCAAAGGATACATCATTTCTGCGACAAATCCGTTGAATTGCCCTTGCGTTGGACTATACCATGGCACCACAGAGCTCGTGTCCAAAAACCTACGCACCTCATGAACCCCTTTTACAGTTGGCTCGATTAGCACAAAATCAGAACCAATACCAAGCCTTCTTTCATACATTACCGGAAAAATTGATGAGATAATGCCTCGTTCTTTCAATCTTGAGAGTCTGTATCTTATAGTTCTCGATGGGATGTTAAGGATGCTACTGAGTTGCAAGGTTGAGGTCCTTGGTCCGAGTCTATCTAATTCGTTCAGGATCCTCAAGTCTTTTGTATCTAATTTCTTATTGCTCACCAAAATCGCATCCCGCCAACATTGAACCAGTACAAATGCTTAGTTGGCAACAATTATAAATATATTTGCCAAATGTCCAAGGGACAAATGGCAATTAAAACAAAAATATTTGCCAATATATCGGTGTGACAAGAATGAACAAAAAAGAATCGGATAGGAGCGTAGTTGCAGTTGTGCTGTTTCTCCTCTTTATTACCAATATCGATGACCTATTTGGTATTGCATTTCCATAC
>CAYMLT010000340.1:0-3740 GCA_964391265.1 uncultured archaeon | reverse complement strand
AACGGTAATCGCAGGGAATGGGTCTCTTGCTTAAAAACCAATTCAAATTGCTGAAGGTGCTTACGGATGACCCCCGAATGCAAGTATCAAAGATTGCCAAAAAGGCAGGAATGACTGTAACACGAGCAAGAAAAACACTGAACGAAATCGTAGAGAGTGATGCGGTTTTCTTTGGTACTCTCACTAATGTCAATGCTGGTTCTAGCACGCGAGTTGTGAGTAGAATCTCCTGGGATGAAAAACAGACTAACGCCGAGGAGCTAGTGGAGTGGGCCAAAAATGAATATCCGGAAGAATTCGATGGCGTTCATATCACTGCATCAGAACCGAGAATGTTCTTGTTGTTTTATGTGGAACATGTACGAGAAGCAGAAACCATCGCTAGAAACATCCAATCTATTCATGCTATCACTCATCACCAGACAGTAATTCCCTATCCAGCAAAATTGTTCACCGGAATCCGACAGATTAAGCTAGAGGAAATGATCCGCGAAGCAGGTGTATGATGGATAGAATCTCAGACTTGCCCTTCATAGAGTATAAGAGTAATCCCATGCTCTTTCTCTCCAATTATGCCTTCTGGAAGGGTTTCATACTCCTCAGAATATTGAAACATAATTGACTCCAATTTCTGGTCTTGGGCAACTAGTATCTGATGACGGAGTAAGATACGAAATGCGTTTTCAGATTCCGCATATATTGTTGTGCACCATTCAGGACCGCGTGCAGTTTGTCTAAATAAACCAACAGCCAGTCCCATTGTCTTCCCATCCTCTTTTAACACCCAAAGGAGTGCTTTTTCATCCAATGCAGCAATGTTCTCTTCATTTGTGTCTAATGCATGCCAATGGTAGACAAAGATGTTGAAAGATAAGATGTATTCATTTGATTTGATTGAATGTGGCATCTCTGTTCCTGTGACCTGGGTTATATTAGTCACACCATGCTCCAATTCTAATTCCATGAGCCCCCCTTTCCAACCAACAGCAAGAGAAAACACTGGATGCATACCGATACTCCTTGCTAGGATACTAGGCCCCGGATTCTTGAGTGCAAGAGTCAATCGTGTCCTGCTTGCACCGATTTCCTTTGCCACTTCTAGCATTCTATTTGTCATTATGTAAGCAAACCCCTTCCCCCTGTAGTCTGGATGAACCCGCATCCCTTCCAACCATGCTGTTCTACTATTTTCAATCAGCTTCACATTTCCCAGGGATACTACCTTGTTGGACACATGTATTGCATATGAAAAACAACCTGGGTTGATTAACCATTCCTCAAACATTTCTGGAAGATGATCATTCCCTTGCCAGGTCAAACCAGCAATCTCCACTACATCAGTTCTGTCGGTTTCTTTAAGTCGTCTGATTTGATAATCTGAGCTCTTCATGGCAACATTCCAGTGGATAGAACGCACAATATATGTATTCATTAAAGCCAGAATATCTGTGACAAATCATGAAACGAATAGTAATTACAGGCGCATCGAGCGGGATTGGAAAGGAAATTGCGCGTGAATTAGCAGGCGCAGAGAATCAATTCTTTTTAATCGGTAGAAATAAAGAACGTCTAGAAAGTGTGAAGAAAGAGGTGGAATCCAAAGGTAGTACCGTGTTCATTGGAATAGGAGATGTTTCAGACGAGTTTCAAACCAGCCAACTATTTACTGAAGCAATTGCAAACATGAAAAGCATTGATGTTCTCATTGCCAATGCTGGAGTGGGTTATTTTAGTAATCTTGAAGACATGACAATAGCACAATATGATGAACAATTCAACACAAATGTAAGAGGAGTGTTTCTGTGGCTTCGGAAAGTAATTCCAATAATGCGGAATCAGAATTTCGGACAGATTATTGTGACCTCCTCTAATCTTGGACTAAAGACTGCTCCAAGAACCAGCATCTATTCTGCAACTAAACACGCCGTACAGGCGATGGTCTGGGCTATACGTGATGAACTAAAGGGAACGCAAGTAAAGGCAGCGACAATCAATCCTGGCTCGGTGTCCACTCCATGGTTTGATGGACGAGACGTAGATAGAAGCAAAATGCTTACAGTCAAGGATGTAGCGCGTGCAGCTCGATTGATTGTAGAACAAGAGGAAACGAGTAATATTGACCATATCCTTTTAATGCCTGGTCATCAAGCGTAAGATTTCTCTACGAACAAATATAACTTGGAAGCGTATAGAGGTGTATGAACACTATGAGGGACACAGACAAAGAGAGAGAACAAGAGGAATCTGAACAGGATGTTCTTGGGGCTTTTTATATAATCGGGAAACAGCCACACGAGAGTGTGTCCGGATGGATTGCACTTGATAAGAGAATGGACGAATTTCTCGAAATGGTCTTTGAAGAGATGGAGTACACGTTGCAGGTTGAAGTCAAAGACCATAACATGTACAATTTATATTTCGTCGATACATCGAAAAATAATTCGCTGAATTCCGTTCCAGATCAAAAAGCATTTGAATATGTTAGACAACTCGAACCAATTTTAGTGATGCTTGTACATAAGGACATAGATACTTCAGCAGTCGTTTCACATCCAAGATACCAAGATTGGCTTGAGGAAAATGATGTTTAGAGTTGCTTAACGAAGACAAGTGCAGTTGAAGAATCATAATAGTACTCTTCAATCTTCCCAGCTCGACGGAATCCATTTGACTTGTACAACTCTATTGCAGGATGATTATCATCATCCACATCGACAAACAAAGCTCTCTGACCATTTGCTTGTCCCCAAATGATCAAGTTTTCTATCATTATGGTTGCAATGCCTTGCCGCCTGTAGCGTTTATCTACTGCTATTAATTCAATCCACAATCGCCCTTCTTCTTCTAAGCCAACAGCCACAACTCCACAAGATTTGTTGACGTTTTTATTTGTATCAGTTTCTGATGCAATATATGCGATCCACTTTTCTTTGTCCATTAGTTGCTGTGCATCAGCAATACTAACCCATTTCTGAATATCGCTCAATCCCATGGAGTGTGCAAGATCAAGGAGAATGGCAGCTGATTTTGCACGTGCACATTGAAAACGATCTGCTACCCGAGCGCGTTTCACCAAGTGTGTCAGCTCCCCTTTCTAGAAATCATAAATCACATTCTCTGCACCCTTGAGATTCTCATGAGCCTCCAAAACTAGTTGTGTTTCTTCGGTTCTTCTAAGTGTAAACATAACTGAAGAATATGGTGCAATGGCAAGTTTGACATCTTTGGTATAGGTAACTGACGCATATTTTCCATGATATCTTGTATCTGCAGTTTCGTTGACTACGATTGTATAGTGCCATCTCTCTTTTGCCTCTTCTAGAATCTCCACATTCAATTTATCCATGAGGTAATTTGCCTGGTATTTTTTCTTACCGATATCTTGGAAGTTGATGAGACCTATACCTCCAACTCTGAGCAAAGAAAGACCTCGTGACAGGAATAGCGCGAATGCTTCAATCGCGAAATCAGGATCTGCAACAAAGAGGTCATACTGCTCCTGAAGAATTGGAAGAGATGAACGTAAATCTACCTGATGAATATCAATCGAAAGTCCATCCTCTTCAGCAACCTTTGAAATCAATGCACAAGTGTAGGGGTCAATTTCAAGAACTGTTACTTTTACACCACGTCTAGCTAGTGAAATACTAAGCAAGTCATCATCGCCTACTAGCAGTACATCACCTGGCTCATGTTGAAGGACATGATTTAGCTTCTGTATGTGAGAGCTGGGAGTGAGT